>JAHEFC010000067.1:2613-12947 GCA_024640385.1 Sphingobacteriales bacterium | reverse complement strand
TGCAGGCTGCACTCAATAAGGGTCTTGATATCGATGTGTTTGGTAAAAGGCTTTCGTTCTTTTTCAATGCACACAATAATCTTTTTGAGGAGGCTGCTAAATTCAGGGCAGCCAGGAGAATGTGGGCCAATATCATGAAAGACCTTGGTGCCAAAGATCCCAAGGCCATGATGCTGCGATTCCATACACAAACAGGCGGGAGTACACTTACTGCACAACAGCCTTTAAATAATATTGCACGTGTTACCATTCAATCCATTGCAGCAGTCCTGGGGGGAACCCAATCCCTGCATACTAACGGTTATGATGAAGCATTGAGCCTGCCTACAGAGGAGGCTGCCCGTATCGCACTCCGCACCCAGCAGGTTGTTGCCTTTGAAAGCGGGATCGCTGATACTGCCGACCCACTTGCAGGTTCTTATTTTGTAGAATCACTCACCAACGAGATCGAAGAGAAAGCAAAAGAGATCATGGACCAGATCGACGCCATGGGTGGAAGTGTTGAAGCCATCGAGAACGGCTATATGCAGGAACAGATCGCAAGAAGCGCCTATGCGTACCAGAGAGCCATTGAATCAGGTGAAAAAATAATAGTTGGCGTAAATAAATTCACCATTGACCAGGCAGAACATATCCCCGTATTCAGGATAGATGGAAGTATACAACAAACACAGATCAACAAACTGACTGCATTCAAGAATAACCGGGACCGGGCAAAAGTTTCCCAATGCCTTGCCGCGATAAAGGATGCTGCGGTTGACGGCACCAACCTTATGCCCCCGGTAGTATCAGCGGTTGAAGCCCATTGTACTTTAGGCGAAATCTCTGATGTGTTGCGATCAGTTTTTGGCGAACACCGTTAGGAGGCTGCGTACGCAGGTTACAGGTTGCAGGTTGCAGAATATTTTATCTGTGCAACCTGCAACCTGTAACCTGCAACCTGTAGCTACTAACGCCTTGATATCCATTTCTGCAGTTCTACAATATGGAATAATAATGCCGCGCCTCCAAAACAGATCGAAAGTTCAATGATTGAAAGCGGGTGTGTATGAAACACCTTATTGGCTGCAGGCAGGTAAATGACAGCCATTTGCAGCACTACCGTCAATGTCACGGCGCCGAGCAATGGCAGGTTTGAAAATAGTCCAAGCCTGAATAGAAAATCTTTTTCACTTCTGATCGACATTACCTGGGCAAGCTGTGCCAGTGATAAAACCGTAAACACCATGGTTTGCCAATTGGGATTATTTTCATTGATGGCCCAGGCCTGTATGCCCAGGGTGATGGCTGCCATCAATATGCCCACCCAAAAAATATGCATGCCAATGCCCTGTGCAAAAAGACTTTCTCCGGAAGGCCGGGGAGGCCGGTTCATCACATTGGCCTCAGCTTTTTCACTGGCCAGTGCAAGCCCGGGTAACCCGTCTGTCACCAGGTTGATCCACAAAATGTGTATGGCCAATAACGGCATAGGCAAACCAAGCAGCGGCGCCATGAAAATGGTCCAGATCTCCGCACTGTTGCAGGTCATGATGTATTTGATGAACTTCCGGATATTATCGTAGATCCTCCGCCCCTCTTTTACTGCATTGACGATGGTTGCGAAATTGTCGTCCAACAAAATCATGTCAGACGATTCCTTACTCACATCCGTACCATTGATCCCCATAGCCACTCCAATATCTGCCGCTTTGAGGGAAGGCGCATCGTTGACACCATCACCGGTCATCGAAATAAAATGTCCCCGGCTTTGAAGACCTCTGACTATTTTCAGTTTCTGCTCCGGTGATACCCTTGAATACACTGCGATCCTTTCCACTTTCTCGGAAAATTCAACATCGCTCATATTCTTCAGCTCAACTCCCGTGATGGCCAGGTCTTGATCGCCCAATATGCCGATCTCAGTTGCGATGGCTTTGGCAGTGGCCGGATGATCACCTGTGATCATGACAGGTTTTATACCCGCCAATCTGCATTCCTGAATGGCTGATCTCACTTCTTCTCTTGGAGGATCGATCATGGCCGTCATGCCGGCCAGTGAAAGATCAGATTCAAGCTCTTCATAATTGATCTCCAGCGGTAACCGATCGATCAGTTTATATCCAAAAGCAAGCACCCGCATGCCCTTCTCTGCCCATCCATTGTTGATGAGTTCGGCTTCGCCAACATCATTATCGTCAGACAATTTTCCCAAAATCGATTCCAGTGCACCTTTGGAAAGCACAAGGAATGTATCACCGTATTCATGGACGGTGGTCATGCATTTCCTGTCTGAATCAAAAGGCAGTTCCGCTACCCTGGGAAGACGAGCGATGATCTCCGGGATGCGTTCGCCGAGCTCGGCCTCCGCTTTTTCAAAAAGTGCCACTTCAGTAGGATCTCCCAGCATAGTGCCATCCGGAGCTTTTTTCACGTCATGGTTCAAAACCAGCGCTGCCATCAGGGGTGTAATATTCAGGTCGCCCTTCTGGAACGGGAATTCAAATACCTCAACCACTTTCATCCGGTTCAATGTAAGCGTCCCGGTTTTATCAGAACATATATAAGAGATCGAGCCGAGCGTTTCTACAGCAGGTAGTTTTCTGATCAAAGCCTTATTCAGCATCAGCCTTTTGGCCCCGGCAGCAAGAGCAATATTGATCAGGGCGGGAAGAGCTTCGGGTATGGCGGCAACAGCCAGACTGATCGAGATCAGCAGCATTCGAAGCGGTTCTTCACCCCGCAGTATGCCTATAAGGAATAACAACAAGCAGATCCCAAGAATGATATAGGACAATTTTTTCCCGAAATCACTCATCCTCTTTTTCAGGGGTGTGTCCATCTCCTCTTCCTGGAGCATTTTCGCGATCCGTCCGATCTCAGTATCCATGCCCGTGGCCACAACCAGGCCCTGGCCCCGGCCGTTTACCACCAGTGAACTTTTATAACCCAGGTTGATGCGATCTCCTATCGGCAGATCTTCATCTTCCAGCTTACCTGTGATCTTGTGTACAGGAACTGATTCACCCGTAAGTGCAGATTCGTTGACCTGTAAATTATGGGCTTCGATAATACGCACGTCAGCGGGAATGATATTGCCCGCATCAAGCTGAACAATATCACCCGGAACAAGCTCCGTTGAAGGAACATGAAGATGCTGCCCATTCCGGATCACGTTGGCTTGAACGGTTGCCATTTTCTTCAAGGCCTCCATGGCTTTCTCCGCTTTATATTCCTGAATAAAACCAATGATAGCGTTAAGGAAAACGATCACAAGAATGATGATGGTATCAGTGATATCCCCTATAGATCCGGAGATGACAGCTGCGAGGATCAGTACAATGATCATGAAATCCTTGAACTGGGCAAGGAAGATCTTCCAGGCCGGGCTCTTTTTCTTTTCCTCTAAAGTGTTGGGGCCATATTTTTTCTGCCTGAGCACCACTTCATCAGGTGATAGGCCGCCCCTGGCACTGGCAGCCTGGAGCAATGCGTTCCCGATCGTTGTCTGGTGCCACATAGAGATCGCTTTAAATGAACGAAACTTAAATATAGCAATTCCTGAAGGGCCGGAAAACACCGTTCGTCTCAATCAAGATCAATACAGGCCATCATGCATACATCTCATCACGCATGAATTTCACACGCTCATCTTCCAGGTAATCATCAAATGTCATCAAGCGATCAATGATACCTTTAGGGGTCAATTCGATGATCCTGTTAGCCGTGGTATGCATGAAGGTATGGTCATGTGAGGTCATCAGCACTATACCTTTATAATCGATACACTGTTCGTTGAAAGCCTGTATGCTTTCCAGGTCAAGATGGTTTGTAGGCTGGTCGAGGATAATGCAGTTAGGATTCTGCAACATCATACGGCTGATCATGCATCTCACTTTTTCTCCTCCACTCAATACATTGGTCTTTTTCCCGATATCATCACCGCTAAACAACATCTTCCCCAGGAAACCGCGCAGGAAGGGTTCGTCGGCATCAGTAACATGAGCCGGTACAAACTGCCTTAACCATTCCAGGAGTGTAAGCCCTTCTGTAAAAAACTCATTGTGTTCAACAGGAAGATAGGCCTTGCTCACGGTGGTACCCCATTCGAATTTTCCGCCATCTGCCTGGCCAAGGCCATTGATGATATCGAAGAACTGGGTAACCGCTAGGGGGTCACGACTTACAAACGCGATCTTATCGCCTTTATTCACACTGAAACTGATCTTGTCGAACAGTTTTCTTCCATCAACCGATTTGCTGAGGTTCTCAATATTCAGGATCTGGTTTCCAACCTCGCGCAGTGGCTGGAAAATAATACCGGGATATTTTCTGTTGGAAGGCTGGATCTCTTCAATGGTCAGTTTTTCCAGCGCTTTTTTCCTGGCCGTCGCCTGCTTGGATTTAGAGGCGTTGGCGCTGAATCGTGCAATAAAGTCGATCAGGGCCTGGCGCTTGTCTTCCGTCTTCTTATTCTTGTCATTGATCTGGCGCGACATCAGCTGGGAAGACTCATACCAGAAAGTATAGTTCCCAGTAAATACCTTGATCTTGGATCGGTCAACATCGGCCACATGGGTGCACACTGAATCCAGGAAGTGACGGTCGTGGCTCACTACCAGAACGATATTCTCATAATCTGCGAGGAAATTTTCCAGCCAGGAGATGGTTTCGATATCCAGGCCGTTGGTAGGCTCATCCAATAACAGGATGTCTGGATTACCGAACAGCGCATTAGCCAACAATACACGAACCTTGAGATTTGACGGAATGTCCTTCATCAAGGACTGGTGATATTCCTCCTTGATACCCAGGTCGCTCAATAATGAAGCTGCATCGGATTCTGCGGTGTACCCGCCCATTTCGCCGAATTCATGTTCCAGTTCGCCTGCGCGTATGCCATCTTCTTCAGAAAAATCGGCGAGGGAATAAATATGTTCACGCTCCTGCATCACCTTCCACATCTTCTCATGGCCCATCAGTACCGTATTCAGTACCGTGAACTCATCAAACTGGAACTGGTTCTGCTTCAGCACCGCCATGCGTTCGCCTTTGCCGATCTCGACACTGCCTTTGTTAGGCTCGATCTCCCCGCTTAATATCTTCAAAAAAGTAGACTTGCCGGCACCATTGGCTCCAATGACACCATAACAATTGCCTTTGATAAAGTTTATATTGACTTCTTCGAACAAAACCCTTTTTCCATAGGCAAGGGTTACATTTTTAACACTGATCATGCTGCTGTTTGAGCCGGCAAAGGTACGAAAAAATCAGGGCTTAAACCAGTTCAAAATGACCTGATGGTCAGCAGCTTTGGTTTTTCCCCGTATCCTGTTTAGCGGGCTCGATCACCAGGAATTCGGGCGGTTCGGGGCATTGCATAATGATCTCCCGGTATTTTTCTTTCAGGGCACGCTTGAAATTGCCCACATAACCCGGAACGGAGATGCTGTCTTTCTCAAGAGGGATAGCCTCAATGAGATCGTTCCCAAGGAACATCATGAGGTTCATAGACATTGGATTTAGACTATAAAACAACAACAATTCCGCCGGGCGGGCAATATCAGAATTACGCAATTTGGACAACAGTATTTTTACGGTGATCCTTACCCTAAAGTGGTATATTATTGAATGTAAAAAACTTTACTTTAGGTATTATAACCCCTAAACACTCATAATGAAAAAGTTAACCGGTTTAATACTTTTAGTGGCAACCTGGTCTATTTCATTTTCCCAGATGAAAGACACAACTTCGGCCCAGAGACTAAAGGAAGATTATCTCAACAAAAGCAAGCGCCAGAGAACAACAGGTTTTGTGTTACTGGGCATAGGTGCCGCACTCACCATCACGGGAGTCCTCGTCATAAATAATAACAGCGATGACATATTGGATCCAAACGACGTTGTAAATACCACTGCAGGTGCAGGAGTTTTTCTCATTGGTGTGGTCAGTAGCGTAGCCAGTATACCATTTTTCATCTCTTCCTACTCCAATAATAAGAAAGCCATGAAGTACAGTGCCGGGATCGGGTTGGAAAAACTCCAGGCGGATAAGGTGAAAACAACCTACCCACCTTATTTTCCTGCGGTAACGGCCCGGATCAGATTCTGACCTCCCAATTTATTGCGCTCCGCAAGCGTCAACCAGGGTGATCGCAGATCCTCATATCTGCATTTTATAAATAACTGATCATGCTCATTTTAATTCTGCTTCAGTAGAATTAACTTGAACATTGACCTGTCCTGCATATTTCTTCAGCAAAAGACCAAGCCCAATAACTGTTAATATTCAACTTATGAAAAAGATAGTTACAGTTATCCTATTAGTTTTTTATGTTTCCGGCATCGCTCAAGTCACCGATACTGTGAAATACTCTGTCAGAGAAGACCTGCTTCAAAAAAGTAAAAGGCAGAAAACAACTGCCTTTGTGATGCTTGGAGTGGGAGCTGCTGCCGCAGTTACCGGCTCTATCATTTTTTCTCAAAATTTCGATATCTGGAGCGATACCAATGATACCATGATGGGAACAGGAGCCATCCTCGCCACTGCTGGCGGTTTGTCAATGCTGGGCAGCATACCTTTTTTCATTGCTTCCTCAAAAAACAAGCGGCAGGCCATGGGCATGAGTGCAGGTGTTGATATCGAAAGAGCCATGCCGGCAGGTGCCTACCAATCAACTTACTTTCCTGCCTTAAACATCAGGCTGGATCTGAAATGAAAAATGTGCAAATGGATATTCCATTTGCACATTCCCACATTCCCACATTCCGGATTTACTCCCCTGCTCTCTTAAAAAAGTAAACAATGGAGAGCCCGAAATAATTATTCTTATAGGAGCTGCCATTGCCTTCGTTTGAAATATTGGCAAGGCCCAGGTTATAATTTGCTTTAAATGCTATTCCCCCGCTCAACAGGTAACTCACGGAAAGATTTGCTCCGTAGTCGAACGGTTTGATCTGGCCCGGATCAGAACCGAAATCGATATTTTCCTTGTTAGATGTAACAACCTGTCCGCCTACAGATCCTTCAAAATTGTTCTTCCCGGTAAGGCCATAAGCTACATATGGACCAGCACCAATGACCAGGTTGTTATCACCCATTTCCACAGCATAAGCTATATTCAGTGGAACTTCCAGGTACCCGATGTTTGAATTCCCCTTGATGGTCACCGCCTGTCCTAGGTATGAAGTACTCAGATCCATGTCAAAGCCCTTGTTCACGTAATTCAGTTCCGGCATGAACCTCCAGCCGTCTTCTCCGAATGGGATATCGAAAACAAAACCTGCTTTCCAGCTGAACCTGGATTTTGCATCAATAGACTGGTCAAAAAGATCAGTGGACTTGATCGAAGGGCTGGAAAGAACACCGCCCGCCTGTGCACCTATACTTACTTGTGAGAAACCGGCAACGGATATAAAAAGAAAAAATGCCGCGAAGATCCATTTGTTCATAGCAATTGGTTTAAATGGGTAATTGAAATTAGGCGGCAAAAATATGGAGTTAAATGTTAAGGTTATCTAAAGAAGCCATGCCGGAGAATTCATCTTTTAACAATTGAATCAGTTTTAATGACAGGACTTATTTTAAACTTAAGCCCGATTCACTGATCATTGTCATTGTTTACGACCTCTTGTAATGGTAAATTAATCAGTGGGAAATTCAACCATCTGTCAAACTTTCTAAAAAGTAAAATCATGAAAAAGGCAATATGGGCGATGATAGTCATGATACTTTCCCTGTCGGGATTTGCGCAGACAAGTGACAGTTCACTGATCATCAAAAAACAAGCCTTGCTTCTTAAAAGTAAAAATCAGAAAACAGCATCATGGATATTCGGAGGTATTGGAGTGGTGGCAATCCCGATAGGTATGGCAGTTTTGTCTAAAGCTACACTCGAAGAAGGATTCGGAGAAACCGAAGGAGGAAAAGGTGGTGCAACTGCATTACTGATAGTAGGAACAATTTCATTGGGTACAGGTGCTATACTGGCGATGGAATCGAAAAAAAATAAAAACGAGGCAATGAAGATAACTGCAACTATCGGATGGGAGAAAACTGCGCCACTGGTCACCAATCATAATCTTCCGTTGCACTACCCGGCACTGTCTGTAAAAATGCAGATCAGATAACAACAGGGGAAAAACTTACCGTTCTCCAAAGATGAGGCTTCCCACCCTGATCATGGTACTGCCTTCTTCCAGTGCGATATTGTAATCACTACTCATACCCATCGAGATATGGGAGAAATCATCATCGTGGTAAAAGAATTTTTCTTTTGCATCGTCAAATATCCTTTTCACGGTTCTGAACTCCCCGCGCACCTGCTCCATGTTGCTGGTGAAACTCGCCATAGCCATCACACCGCAGATCTGCACAAACTCCATGTCGTCAGTTTCGCTTACCTGTTTAAGGAGCTCATGTAATTCCGGTTCATCAAGACCGAATTTGGTTTCTTCTCTGGCAACATGAAGCTGCAGCAGGCATTTGATCTTCCTTGAGCTTTTTGCGCCCTGTTTATTGATCTCGCGCAGCAGTTTCAGGCTTTCCACACCGTGGATCATGTATACAAAGGGAGCAATGTATTTGACTTTATTGGACTGGAGATGGCCAATGAAATGCCAGCGGATGTCTTCAGGAAGCAGTGGTTGTTTCTCCGCCAGTTCCTGCACATAATTTTCTCCGAAATCACGATGACCAGATTCGTACAGGGCAGCGATATCCGCCACCGGTTTGGTTTTTGAAACTGCGATCAGCGTGGCTCTATGCTGACGTGCATCCGACAGTATTTTCTGATATGAATCGGTTAGAACAGGCATTTATTTCAGGATTTGACGGCCTATCACGATGCGCTGGACTTCAGAGGTGCCCTCATAGATCTGGGTGATCTTGGCATCTCTCATCAGCCTTTCAACATGATATTCTTTAACATATCCATAACCTCCATGAACCTGAACAGCCTCTGTTGAGATCCACATGGCGGCTTCAGAAGCGTAGACCTTGGCCATGGACGATGACAGCGTATAGTCGATCCCGTTATCTTTCTCCCAGGCTGATTTAAGACAGAGCAGCCTGGCCGCCTCTACTTTTGTGGCCATGTCTGCCAGTTTGAACTGGATGGCCTGGTGGTTCATGATCTCCTTGCCAAAGGCTTTTCTCTGTTTTGAATATTCCAGTGCCAGCTCATACGCTCCACTTGCAATTCCCAGTGCCTGGGCTGCGATACCGATCCTACCGCCTGCCAGGGTTTTCATGGCAAATGTGAATCCAAATCCCACTTCCCCGATGATATTTTCTTTGGGAACTTTTACATCATTAAAAAGGATACTGTGGGTATCACTGGCCCTGATCCCCATTTTGTTCTCTTTGGCCCCTACCGTTACACCCGGCCAGTTCTTCTCTACTATGAAAGTGGTGATGCCCTTGCTTCCTTTAGAGGGATCTGTTTGTGCCATAACCAGGTATACAGAAGCAGAACCACCATTGGTGATCCAGTTCTTTGTGCCATTGAGCAGATAATGGTCTCCTTTGTCTTCGGCCGTAGTACGTTGCGAAGTGGCATCTGAGCCGGCTTCGGGCTCGCTGAGCAGGAATGCTCCTATATACAGATCGCCATCCTTCCTGCCCTGGGCCAGGGGAACAAGATATTTCTGTTTCTGGTCTTCATTACCATAGGCTTCCAGGCCCCAGCATACCAGGCTGTTATTTACGCTCATGCATACACTAACGCTGGCATCTATCTTGCTGATCTCTTCCATGGCCAGCACATAGCTGATGGTGTCCATGCCGGCACCGCCATAGGCAGGA
The DNA here is from genome assembly GCA_024640385.1 of Sphingobacteriales bacterium. GTDB lineage: Bacteria > Bacteroidota > Bacteroidia > Chitinophagales > Chitinophagaceae > Pollutibacter. Next base: position 3,163 of record JAHEFC010000067.1, on the reverse strand, counting down.
TCTACCATCAATCCCATAAATCCCAGTTCGGCAAGCTGTATCACCTGCTCCCGGGGGAATTTCTGGTGTTCGTCACGTTCAATAACGCCGGGCAGGCATTGCTGGCGGGCGAAATCACGCGCCGCCTGTACAATCATTTTATGTTCTTCTGTAAGTTGGAAATGCATGGCAATCGTTTAAATATTTTGGGCCGGTATCAACTGAAACAGTCGGTACCGGCCGCAAAAATATACCAAATCGAAGAAAAAACTAACGGTTGTTCGTATTAATTCATGGTCATGGCAACAGCCCGGGGGAAAAGCAGGTGATTTTCAAGGTGTACATGTTCGTGCAGGTCTTCTTCAAAACTCCTGAGCTCCTCCAGTACCAACCTGTGCGTGGTGCAGGCATCGGCAGGAGCCGTGTAATCATGAGTGAGTTCCCTGATCCTGGCCATCAGGTCTCCCGCATGTTCATGTTCACTCTCCATAACATGTATGGGGCCGGAGAGCTGGGATCCCGTCATCCTGTCCACATGCTCCATCATAGGGAACAGGATCTTTTCTTCTTT
>JAHEFC010000067.1:0-2603 GCA_024640385.1 Sphingobacteriales bacterium | reverse complement strand
AGTTCGGTGGCAACCTTCCTGAACAAATTATACACTTCGCTTACATAGCTGTAACGCTCACCATGCTTGTTGTATACTTTGTCAAGATGATAAACGATCTGGGGTATGGCCTGGCGAACAAATACATGATGCCTGGCCACAATATAATCGCTGAGTTGTTTGGGTGTCATCCTGTCAAATACCGATGGTTCAGGGGTTTCGGGGTTGCTGATCACTTTGGCCAGTTCCTCTTCAATAGTATCAAGAGGAATCTCCTGTTCCAGGCAGGCCTGCTCCAACGTACGCTTACCCTTACAGCAAAAATCCAGTTTGTGTTTTTCAAAAACCGCTGCAGAACTATGGTGCTCAGAAACTATATCTGCCAGCCGCTGCTCTTTAAGCTCCTTCATAATATTTTAATTTGATGTAAATCTCGCTATGTTGAAAAAGATTAATTATGATTGCACTCATTTTTACCGACAAAGTCTAAAATAATTCCGCTTTGCAAAACGCCCAGGTCAATCTAAGGCTCCAGCGCATAGTAACCCTGGTTGCTGTTTTACTATTCGGCATAAAACTTCTCGCCTGGTGGCTTACCCGATCTGTAGCCATTCTGACCGATGCACTGGAGAGTACCGTAAATGTTGTGGCAGGTTTTATCAGCTTATACAGCTTATATGTTGCAGCTAAACCCAGGGATGAAGACCATCCTTATGGACATGGCAAGGCTGAATTCGTTTCTGCCGCAGTAGAGGGCAGCATGATCGCCATCGCCGGCGGATTGATCATCTATGAGTCGATCCAAAGCCTGATCTCTCCCAACGAGCTTAAAAAGCTCGACAGCGGCATCATACTCGTTTCAGTCACTGCCATTATCAATTACCTGGTGGGGTTTTTCTGCGTGAAAACAGGTAAAAAAAATAATTCCCTGGCTTTGATCGCCAGTGGTAAACATCTTCAATCAGACACTTACTCTACCATTGGCATAGTAGCAGGCCTTATACTGATCTATTTTACCGGGTGGACAAAACTTGATGCCATACTGGCCATGGGATTTGCCCTGTTCATTATTTATACCGGCTACACTATCATAAGGCAGTCCATTGAAGGTATCATGGATAAAGCCGATATTGAATTGTTACAGAAACTGGTGGATTACCTGAATAAGAACCGGCGCGTCAACTGGATCGATCTTCATAATGTACGCATCATCAAATTCGGCTCCATCCTGCACCTGGATGCCCACCTGACAGTACCCTGGTACCTGAATGTGCACGAAGCCCATTCGGAGGTAGAAGAATTATCAAGACTGATCAGGAACGAGTTTGGTGAAAGTCTTGAAATGTTCATTCATACAGACGGCTGCCTTGATTTTTCCTGCAGTATCTGCAGCAAGAACGACTGCGCCATGCGCAGGCACAGTCAAAAGGAAAGAGTGGAGTGGACCGTTGAAAATATCATCAGTGATAAGAAACACGGTGCAATTTAGAGAGGAAGAGAGTCTGAGAGGCAGCATCTAATTACATTTATCAAATTGAACTCTTTCTCTCTGCCTCTCAGACTCTCTTCCCCCTCTATATTTCAGGTTCCTGTTGCGAGAGACAATGAAAAGATCCCAGCCCCCAAATGATATCTGTTGAATCAATACCAATGACTTCACGGGTGGGAAAACAATCCTGGATGATCCTGCAGACCCTTTCATCTTTAGGCTGACGAAAAGTGGGAACGATCACGTATTTGTTGCAGATATAAAAATTACCGTAAGATGCCGGCAGACGCTGGTCTTCCCAGATCACTTCGTCCGGCATAGGCAATTCAACAATATTCAATGGCCTGCCATTCAGTAAACGCATTTCTTTAAGCTGTCGCAGATTCTGCTGAAGAATCTCATAATTCTCATCATGCTTATTCTCTTCCACAACCGTGATCACCGTATCCGCATTTACAAACCGAACCGTATCATCAATATGACCATCGGTATCATCCCCAACTATGCCCTCATCCACCCACAATACCTGCTCAACACCATAATAGTCCCTAAGATAACCTTCAATCTGGTCCTGGTTCAAATGGGGGTTCCTGTTCTCATTCAACAGGCATTGCTTGGAAGTGATCAGGGTCCCCTCACCATTAAAGTCCACAGAACCGCCCTCCATGATGATACCTGGATAATAAACCGGTAAACCAAGTGCCTTACCGATAAGCGTAGGGATCACATCATCCAGGTCGAAAGGAGGATATTTTCCGCCCCAGGCATTGTAATTCCAATCCACGATCACTTTTTTTTGTTCTGCATCAGGATTGATCAGAAAAGCAGGACCATGATCACGACACCAGGCATCGTTGGTAGGATGCTCATAGAAACTTACCTGCGATAGATCCACACCTGCATGCTGCAAATGTTCCGTTGCAAACAACTTCATCTGCTCATCGGCAATATTGATGCAGACCTTTTCACTTTGGGCAAGATATTTTACAAACTCTGCATAACGGGGAAATATAGTATGGATCTTGCCTGGCCAAGATGCCTCTTTATGCGGCCAGCTCAGCCAGGTAGCCCGATGTTGGGCAAACTCTGCAGGGAACCTGTATTCTAAAGCACGGGGTATATTTGGAATCATTGT
>JAHEFC010000359.1 GCA_024640385.1 Sphingobacteriales bacterium | reverse complement strand
TACTCCCACAATACCTGCCAATGCAATCGCGAATGAGGCTTTTCGATTATAGATGCCCGTTCTGACAAACCGATAAGCCGCCAGCGGCATCAGGAAAGCGCATGAACCCATCATGATCGGAAACGCTACGGCGGGCGACATGCCCAGCGCAAATACCAGGGCCATGCAGGGTGCATAAAGACCAATACCTGCGGTCATGATCGCGCCTAATATAAAATTGACAACAATTGCTAATGCTAGTTTAGAGCCTTCCAATCCTATGGCATTGCCTCCTGCCTGGGTCCAGTTCAATTTGGCAGCTAACATGAATCCCGCTGTGATCAATAGGGCAGTGCCCATGATCAGTCGGATGGTTTTCTCTGGCAGTTTTGAAACCACACCAGCTCCCAGCAAGGCACCCGCACCTGATGCCACAACCATCAGGATAAGTGTGACAGGTTCTACTTCAATAATTCGTACAAATATGATGGCTTGTAAAACCGTGGGGATCGCATTGCCAACATTAAGTGTGGCTGGGAGCAGACGATCCTCCGATTGTTTCATGAATTTTAACATTGCTGTCTCAATGGCAAATGAGCCAATGCCCAGGGTATCAAAAAAATTTCCTACAAAACCCGTGAGACCAGTTTTGAGCCAACTGTTATTTTCCAGTTTATCCCTGTGTTTCAGGTAATCACGAAACAGGAAATAAGCGGTCCAGCAGGCAAGAATGATGAAAACGATCCAGATAGCGGTGATCATGTTGATGCGCATCACCTAAGCTATTAATAATGGGATTAATTCCGTAGATTTCATAGAATATAAATGTCCCGAAATGGTGAGCTATCCAAGTATTTTCAACGACGTGATCGGCCCGGTGATGCGCGGCCCCTCCAGTTCCCACTGTGCGGCCTCACTGCGTATCGGCAGGATATGTCGTGACCTGATGGATGGCGAGATCACCGAAGTGTTGATCGAGTTTGATACCAATGGGTCATTGGCCACCACGCATAAAGGGCAGGGATCTGATATGGGCTTGTTTAGCGGTTTCCTGGGCTGGGAGGCTTATGATGAACGACTTCCAAATTACCTACAGGCCGTGGACGAGGCCGGGATCAAGATCACTATAGACATTCATTCTTTCGGGGCCACGCACCCGAATACATATAAACTAACGCTGAAGAATAACCGGGAAACACATGAGCTGACGGCCCTGTCAACTGGTGGCGGAATGATCCAGGTGATCGAGATCGATGGTGCAGCCGTATCCATGGCCGGTGATTTTTACGGAACGCTTATTTATACGAGTTCGCCTGAACTGGTGGCGGATTTTTTGGCAAAGACGGTGGTGGTTGATGAGATCATCATTCACCGGGGAGTCATGAATTTTGTTGAGGTAAAATCGAATAAGTTTTTGCAAGATGATATAAAAACAGATCTGGAGAGTCTAGACAAAGCCATCGTCATAAAAAAAATAGCTGCTGTACTACCCGTGCTGTCAAGAAAGGATCTTACCGTTCCTTTTATCACAGCAGCGGAGATGCTTGAATACAACCAAGACAAAAATTTATCGCTCTGGGAGCTGGCCATTCATTATGAAAGCGCCCGTGGAAATATTTCGTACGACGAAGTATTTGAAAAAATGCGGTCGATCGTAGTCATCATGCAAAACGCGATCGAGATCGGGATCAATGGGACTTCTTATGCCGACCGTATCCTGGGTCCGCAATCGGTCAACTTCAAAGAACAGATCAAAAAGAAGACCCTGGTAGAAGGTGATGTGCTGAACAACGTGGTCCTATGCACCTCGGCCATGATGGAAGTAAAAAGTTCGATGGGTGTTATTGTTGCTGCACCTACGGCAGGTTCATGCGGAGCTTTGCCTGGCGCAGTGATCGGTACCGCAACTACCCTGAAATTATCGCAGGACGAGATGGTGAAAGCCATGCTGGCGGCGGGCATCATCGGTGTATTCATAGCAGCGCACGCCACATTTGCGGCAGAAGTGGGCGGTTGTATGGCCGAATGTGGATCAGGTTCAGGTATGGCCGCAGCCGGATTGGTGGTGTTGAAAAATGGTACGCTGGCTCAGTCACTGGCAGCTGCTTCGATGACCCTACAGGCTTCCCTCGGCATGATCTGTGATATGATCGCAGACCGTGTAGAGGCGCCCTGTCTGAATCGAAATGTAATGGCTGCTTCAACTGCGATATCTATCGCCAATATGGCCTTAGCCGATTATGACCAGGTGATCCCATTGGATGAAGTAATAGAGACGATGAAGAAAGTAGGCGATGCCATTCCGAATACTTTGCGCTGCACTGGCCTTGGTGGTTTGGCGATCACTAAAACCGCGAAGAAGATCGAGGCTAAGTTGGAACACAGAGACACGGAGGGGGGACACAGAGACGCAGAGGGGGACGTGGAGACACAGAGGAAAACTTTCTTTAAGGTTTGCTGATGGAACACAGAGACGCAGAGGGGGACAGAGAGACGCGGAGAAAAACCCTAATGTTTAGCAACAAATTCATAGCGCTGTCCTTGCGTGGTAGCGAATTCCATGATGCCCGGCTCCTTGGTATTTATCTTCAAACCTTTGGTCATTGCTTTTAATGGAACGCTGGAGCGGACGCGACAAGTGCGACCTTGTTTTGAAAGGACCGAGAGTTTTGTCAGCCGGCCATCTTTCCATGAAAAAGAAATTTCAAAACCTTCGCGGGTACAGACTCCACTGAACGATCCGTCTTTCCATTCCGAAGGCAGGGCCGGCAGTAGCTCGATATAGCCTTCATTCGATTGTACTAGCAGTTCAGAAATACCCGCCGTCATACCCATGGAACCATCCACCTGCAGGGGTGTAAAGCATTTAGCAAAAAGTTGTGGATAGGCCTGCTCTTTCAGATAGCCTTTGAAAATTTTATCAGCCCGGTCTCCATCTTTCAACCTGGCCCATAGTCCTACTTTCCAGGCGCGTGACCATCCGGCTCCGCCATCACCTCTTTGTTCAAGCACGGCTTTGCAGGCATTCATAAATTGAGGTGTCTTTACAGGCGATAACACATTGCCCGGGTAAAGTCCGTAGAGATGTGAGAAATGCCGATGGTTCTTTTCCAATTGTTCCCAATCATCGGCCCATTCTTGTAAGGCACCATCTTTCCCGATCTGTGGCGGTACCAGTTTGGTTCTTGCGGCCGCTACTTTTTTTGCAAGCTCATCATCCAGGTTCAGGATCTTACTGGCCTGCATATAATATCCAAACAGATCAGTTAAGATCTGCATGTCAATGGACGAACCTGCACAGATCGTAGTGCCCGGGATCATACTTCCGGTTACTTCGTCAAAATATCTTCCATTGCCAGGACTGCCGGGAAAATTTTCAGGCGAGGTGGATGGATTGGTGACCAGCCATTGTCCATTGGGATGAGGGATCAGAAAATCCATGAAGAACTCCACCGAGCCTTTCATCACGGGATATAGTTCCTGCAAAAAGTTTTTGTCTTGCGTATACACATAATGTTCCCACAAACCATTCACCAGCCATGCGCCACCAACCGTGAACGTGCCCCAGGTAGGACCATCCATAGGTGCTGCAACACGCCATAGATCTGTGTTCTGGTGCAATACCCAGCCGCGTGCGCCATAGTGTTCCTTCGCAACCTGGCTGCCCTGGTCCACGATCTCCTGCATCATCTTTAATAATGGTTCTACGCATTCGCTGAGATTGGCTGATTCGGCAGCCCAGTAGTTCATCTCTGTATTGATGTTGACGGTGTACTTAGAATCCCAGGCGGGGTTCATATCATTGTTCCAGATCCCCTGCAGGTTAGCCGGCTGTGTGCCTGGTCTTGATGAACTGATGAGCAGGTATCTTCCGAATTGGTAGCACAATGCGGCGAGTGATGGATCCGGAGAAGTCTGGATCTGGGTCATGCGTTCATCGGTAGGAAGATATGAGTTGGCAGTGTTGGCCAGATCTAATTTCGTTCTTGAAAATAATCGTTGGAAGTCTTTGATGTGCGCATCCTTAACTGCCGAAAAATCTTTCTGTGCAGTGAGTCCTATGTAATGTTTTACGCGTTCTTCCGGATTGCCACTGACATCTTTGTAATTTATAAAATTGGTGGCGGCTACGATATAGATCGTTACTGCATTGGCATTAGCCACTTTCAGGATATAGCCATCCTGTGTCATGGTTCCACCTTCGGGAACAAACCTGGCTTTGGCATCATATCTCAGTTTGCCCTCTACGCCCAGGTAGTCGGCCGATTTGCCCGTGATCTTCAAAACATCCGGCGCTTCTGCATTCATCTGGAAATAATCGGTCCCATAATTAGAGTGCGCCTGGTTTCGCACGCCTCTTAGGTTAGCCGTAAACGTTATACTGCCGGGTGTGTTGCAGGTAATTCGGATAGCGATGGTTTGGTCGGGGTGAGAAGAGAGGATCTCCTGCCTGAAAGTTTTCCCATCGACTTTATATTCCACACCGCTGATGCCTGTTTCGAGATCGAGCCATCTTTTGTATTCCGAGTATTCTTTGCCATGATCA
>JAHEFC010000358.1:1015-4529 GCA_024640385.1 Sphingobacteriales bacterium | reverse complement strand
GTCAATAATTGTACTAAAACATTCAATAATATAATAGTTGCGGGTAATTATGTTGACCCCAGGTTTTCACTGACCGCAACCAATGTGACCTGTAAGAATGCAAGTAACGGTTCACTGACGGTCAATAGCCAGACTGGAGGCAGGGGGCCTTTCAAATTCACTATCACCACTGCGCCCAATGCGGGCCTTATTGGCGTTAATAACAGTACGGGTGCATTCCCTAATCTTCCGGCAGGGGATTATTCCGTGCAAATGGAAGACTCCTGCAGTAATATTCAAACCAGGAGAGTGACCATATTGCCTTATGATTGGTGGATCAGCACATCCGGCGGTACATTGACAGGATGCGGTACAGCCAGTCTTTTTGTCAATCTCCAGGATAATAAAGGCAAGACTACTCCGGATCCTGTATTCAGTTCTTTCCAATATGGATGGGTTCGGGGTGCCGGAGATACAGTTTGGAGCGCATCAAATACGTTCGCCGCCAATATCGGAACCCGAAGGTCAGTAATGCTTGTGGCGAGGGATGGATGCGGTAACAGGGCATCAGCAGCCTGGGCTGTAAATCCCCGACCTGCTATCAGCGCGGCGGTACAAACCAGCCTGGTAAGTTGTAATTCATTCACAGCCACCGTCACAGGACAGGCGAATCTTACCAGTCCCCAGTATTGCCTGTTCAACAGCAGCAATGTTCAACTTTCATGCAACACAACTGGCACATTTACCGGACTTCCCGGTGGTTCTTACACCGTGGCAGTAAGGGATGTATGTTACGATACCACGATCAATGTACCGTTCACAGTAGTGCAGCCAGTGCCCAATATCACAGGCCAGGTAACTTATGACAGAACATCATGTACAACCTTTGATGCACAGGTAAATGGATTGGTGAATTTTGAAAATCCACAGTTCTGCGTATTTAAGAATAATGTACAGGTAAGCTGTAACACAACCGGCAGTTTCACCGGCCTTACCAACGGAACTTATGAGTTCAGGGTGAAAGACGGATGTTATGATACCACGATAGTGAGAACCCTTACCGTCAATCCGCTCATACCATCAGTTTCCTCAGCACCCTTACTCACGAATTATCTATGTTCTACGTTTGATGCTGCCATCACCGGTCAGACCAATCTGAACAATCCCCTGTATACACTAAGGCAGGGCGCAACAGTGATCGCAACCAATGGCACAGGCTCTTTCAGTGCAGTGCCTTACGGGGCCTATTGCATAGATGTAAAAAATGATCCGGCTTGCTATGATACTACAATTACAGTTTGCTTCACTGGAGCTAAAATTCCACCCAGTGTAAATGAATCCATCGCCATAGTCAGGAGATGTAATACAGTGAACCTATCTGTAACTGGACAGACACAGATCTACAATCCGCAATACTGCGTTTTTGATATCAATAATCAGCAGCTGGTTTGTAATACAGACGGGGTGTTTTCTGATCTGCCTTACGGAACCTATTGCATTCAGATCAAGAACGATCCCGCATGTTATGATACAACCATCACGCGATGCCTGACAGTAGCTAAACTCATACCTGAATTAGGGTCGGTCAATATCAGCCAGAGCGGATGCCTTGGATTCACAGCAACGATCAGCGGCGCTGCTAATCTAAGTGATCCCGTATATACCCTGAAAGATGTGCTCGGAAATGTTATTGGCACAAATACATCCGGTTCGTTCAGTAATATTCCCTATGGTAGTTATTGCATGGAAATGCAGAACAACCCGTTATGCTACGATACACTGATCGTGAGGTGTTTCAGTGCAGACAGGCCTAAACCAACTGGTGGCATTGTAACAGCCAGTAACCTTACCTGTCCGGGATTCACTGCAACAGTATCCGGCCTGGTGAATTTCAATAATCCGGTTTACACACTTAAGGATAACGGAGGCAATGTGATCAGTTCCAATTCAACAGGCATATTCAGCATAACAGGATATGGCAACTATTGCATCGATGTGAAAAACGATCCGTTGTGTTACGACACTACCATTACGGTATGCGTTAATCCAACAAGGCCTACACCATCAGTAGGAGGTGTGACAACGGGCAACCTTACCTGTACAGGATTCAATGCAACAGTGACAGGACAGTACCTGCTTACCAATCCAACATACAATATACTTGATGCAGCCAATGCAGTGATCGCAACCAACACAACCGGCAGTTTCACCAATATTCCATATGGATCATATACCATGCAGGTAGTTGACGGATGTTATGAGACCCCATTCCTGATCCCATTCTCTTCATTGAGGCCTCCGCTCAGTGTTACAGCTACTCCTGTGGCATCGTGCTTCATGGGGAATACCAATATCACGGTGACTGTGAATTCGGGCATGGGGCCATTCATTGCCACAGCATACGATCCGTTGAATAATGTTGCAGGAACAGTCACTACATCTGCATCGCTGATCAATCTCAATAATCTTCCCGGGCTTGCACCTGGAATGCAATACAGAATAGAAGTGATCGATGCCTGTGGTTTCACATCATCGCAAATGGTAACACCGGTATTATCAACAATTACAAAAACTATTCAGATCGTGCCGCAGTGTCCAACCGGTACATTGCCAGACGGTTCCTCTGACGTAGTGATCAATGTGGCATCAAACCTTGGGCCACTGGTCCCAACGATCGTGAGCCAGGACGGATCAACAACAAATATTCCTTATTCGATCCAGGCCGGAACAGTATTCACATGGTATGCACTCGGTCCGGCAACCTATGTTGTGAAATATGATCTGCCGGGTGGATGTACCAATAAACTGTATGATACGGTGATTGTATCTCCATATTCTTATCCTTCGATGGCGAACTCTGCCGTGTACCAGTGCAGCAACAACAGCTTCAGTGTGAGCACGGAGATGATCGGCGGATCTGCGCCTTATCAGTACCAGATCATTGCCAGCAGTCCATCATCACCTTCGATCAATACGGGATGGCAGAGCAACCCGATATTCACCATCAATAACGGAACAAGTTATTCCCTGGTGAGGATGAGGGCCATCGATGCCTGCGGCAACTCTTCCCTGAGTGATGCAAGTGTATTGCCTCTGGAGAATGTGATGGTGAGTTCTTCCAGTACCTGTATGTTCACCAGTATAACCCTGGATGCTTCTTATGTGGCAAACTCAGTGTATACCTGGTATAAGAAAACTTCAGCAACGGACAGTGTGCAGGTAGGCACCGGAATTTCTTACACCATACCCTACCTTACCCCGGCAGACACAGGAACCTACGTAGTCAATATTTCGGTGAATAACGGTTGCCTGACAACGGCATCTTATTTCAACCTGACAGGAATATGTAATATTCTCCCCGCCGCATCCATCAATCTTACAGGCAAAAAAGCCGGCAAGTCGGCCGATCTTAGCTGGAATGTAAGGGGTGAGAAGAATGTAAAAGAGTATATAGTAGAGCGCACCGGCAACCAGGGCAGTGGCTTCATTACCACTGGCAGGATCAATGCTAAAACGCCTGCCGGCGATAACAGCT
>JAHEFC010000358.1:0-1005 GCA_024640385.1 Sphingobacteriales bacterium | reverse complement strand
GTAAGATCATGTACAGCAACGTGATATCGCTGAACTGGGTATCCAATAATATCGTGATCTACCCGGTACCAGCCAGGGATGTGGTGAATATAATGGTATCAGGCAGCCAGAGCCAGGACCTCAGGATACAGCTTTACACCATGAACGGCCAGGCACTCCAGGAGAAGGTGGTGTCTCATGTTCAACAGGCCACCATTCCCATATACAGAAAGAATATGGCGGCCGGTATGTACCTGATCCGGATCACGGATATGAAGTCCGGCACTGTACAGACTGAGAAAATAATCTTTGAGTAACCCCTAAGCCCTTCATAATCAACAGGCTGGTGATAATTTCACCAGCCTTTTTTTTCATTATTCACATTCCCCCACATTCACAATATTTTTCACATTTTCTTCCTACCTTTGCACCCTCAAATTTCACAACCAATTTGTCATGGCAGACTTAAGATTTCAAAGAAACTTCGGTATCGCAGCCCATATCGACGCGGGTAAAACAACCTGTACGGAGCGTATCCTGTACTACACTGGTATGTCACATAAGATCGGTGAAGTACATGATGGTGCGGCTACTACCGACTGGATGGAGCAGGAAAAAGAAAGGGGTATCACTATTACCTCGGCAGCGGTGACCTGTTTCTGGAATTTCCCTACACAGCAGGGACAACCTATTCCGGACACAAAAAAATACAAATTCAACATCATTGATACTCCGGGCCACGTGGATTTCACTGTAGAGGTGGAAAGGTCCATGCGTGTACTGGACGGCCTTGTTGCGTTGTTCTCTGCCGTTGATGGTGTGGAACCGCAGTCTGAAACTGTTTGGCGTCAGGCAAACCGTTATAAGGTGCCCCGCCTTGGTTTTGTGAATAAGATGGACCGTGCCGGTGCTGACTTCCTGAATGTGGTTAAGCAGGTCAGGGAAATGCTCGGTGCCAAATCGGTTCCCCTGCAGCTTCCAATTGGTGCGGAAGATGATTTCAAGGGAATTGTTGACCTGATCACC
>JAHEFC010000357.1 GCA_024640385.1 Sphingobacteriales bacterium | reverse complement strand
GATGGGAAGGGAGAAATTGTTCAGGTTGTACCTGACGTCACCCGTGGTCAATCCGCGTTTGATATCACCTCCCATTTGGGAATACAATAATTCGGTTTGCAGGCCCCATCTTCCTGTTCCAAAAGGAATATGTCCGAATAAGCCTCCAACGAATCCGGGTTTCCATCCAAAATCATAATTATTCGGATTGGAACCACCAATCTTGAGGGTTGAGTAATTAACACCGGCTTTAATACCCCATCCCGTGGTATTATTCAGGTCCTCATTCTGGGCCATGGCCAAGGTGCTAAACATCATTAGTAATGTTGAGCTAAGCAGTAGTCTTCTCATATAGTTCTGGTTTATAGCAGAAATTTGGTGGAAAAGTATAAAAAAAATAGACAAACGACTAATTTGTCCGCAGGGAATGAGTGAAAAGAAACAAGAAAAACAAAAAGCCAATGAAAAACTTCATTGGCTTTTGTGGAGCTGGAGGGATTCGAACCCTCGTCCAAACATATTCCCCATAAACTTTCTACATGCTTATCCCGGCATTGATTGTGGGGTGGTAACAGGAACCGGGCAAACCGATCACCACCTTAGCTGGATAGTCTTAGGCAACAGTCACAGCCTTCTGTTGCAGCGGCCTATTTCTTTTTGATTCAGCGGGGGAGCTTGGCAAAGGCAGGCCCGCATCCCCGGCCATAATGGGTGCGCTAATTACTAATTAGGCAGCCATGGCATACTGTGTATTGCCATTTAATGTTCTCGTATTCAGAGTATAGTGCTAATTACGCAACGCACTGCATGCTTACTTACAAAGATCTATGCTGTCAAAACCGGTCAGCCCCCGGTCTGCAAATTTACTAAATTGCAGGTCAACTATATAATTCCGGTGTTTTATAATAAAATCAGGGCCCCGTTGTTTATAGAGTTGTCAAACTGATGATTATGACGGTTAAACTGTTGTTCAGGGTTGCATCTATCCTTCTTGTAGCCTTGCCTTCCTGTTCAAAAAATGAAGATCCACCTGTTCCGGTGACTGTTGTTTCATATCCTGTAGCGAAAGGAAATGTGGATGAAGCGTCAGGAATGGCTGATAGCAAGGCTAATCCCGGATATCTTTGGGTGCACCAGGACAGTGATACTCCTCCAGAACTCGCCCTGTTGTCCCATACTGGTGAGTTCTTAAAAAAGATCTACATTAAAAATGTATGGAACAGGGACTGGGAAGACATGGCCATTGCAAAAGGTCCCGATCCTGCTATTGACTATGTCTATATTTCTGACATGGGGGACAATTATTACCAGTTTTCCAGTTATTTCATTTACAGGTTCCCGGAGCCCTCCAGATTGGTAGATACTGTTTTCAGTTTTGAAAAGATCGAATTCAGATATCCGGATGGATTTCACGATGCTGAAGCCTTTATCGTGGACCCTTCCACCAATAATATCTATGTCATTACAAAGCGGGATGAGCTATCCAGGGTATATGTGTTAAACTACCCCTATAGTCTGAGTACCGTCAATACGGTCAGTTATTTATTCAACCTGCCATACAGCGGTGTGGTTGGTGCTGCTTTGCAGCCGGATCACCTGGGCCTGGCGGTTAAAACCTATGCTGACATCAATTATTACCCTGTTTCTCCTGGAGAATCCATGTCTGCCGTGCTGAAAAAGAATTTTACAAAATTACCCTACCAGGGTGAGTTACAGGGAGAGGCGGTTACATTTACAAATGACGGGAAAGGATATTTCACACTGGGCGAGCGCCGGGTGCTCGATGTAACCCTGAACTATTACAAAAAATAAAAAAGAGACTGTTTTTGACAGTCTCTTGAATATCTTTCTGTACTCAGTCTATTACTTATAGCCGATCATGCCTTGTGTGGCTCTGCACCCACCTTTTGTACTGCTTTTTGCAGTTGTGCAGGATGCCATTGAAACAGCAACAGTTGTTACGAGTACGAATGCTAGAATTAACCTCTTCATTTTGCGGTTTTTATATACGTTAGGTAATCGATGCCGGTCAAACTGGCCATTCGATAGGGGGTAAGGATAAACGCTGGGATTCGGTAGGTATCGGAGAAATACTATACAAAGGAAACAAATAGTTGTGGTATTTGCAAGAGTTTTGGCGGCGGAATGACTGCCCTGTATAGTGGCAGCAGCTTAAAAATTTCTGTCTCAGACAATTAGTTCCGGCGATTTTTTTGAGAATTATCCACCTCAGACCAAATTCGGGCCGGGGATATGGTCGATTTAGACGGATTTTAGCGAAGTTTGCAAACTTACTATTCCCTCAATACAACATGAATATTCAATTAGTCAGGCCCATTGCTGTCCTTGATCTGGAAACCACAGGTACAAACCTGGCCATAGACCGGATAGTGGAGATCGCGATCGTGAAAATCAGCCCTGATGGCAGCAGAACCGTCAAACGGAAGATCATCAACCCTGATATGAAGATCCCTGAAGCGGCTTCTGCTATTCATGGCATTACGAATGAAATGGTGAAAGATGCACCACTATTCAGAACCGTGGCCAATGAATTCAAGCAGTTCATTGAAAATTGCGACCTGGCAGGTTACAACTCAAACCGGTTCGATTGGCCACTGCTGATGGAAGAATTCCTGAGGTCAGGGCTTGAATTCGATCTTTCACAGCGCAGAATGATAGACGTGCAGAAAGTGTTCCATATGATGGAACCACGTACACTGGGAGCCGCGTATAAGTTCTACTGTAATAAAACACTGGATAATGCCCACAGTGCCGAAGTTGATGCTTCGGCCACCTGGGAAATACTGCTTGCACAGGTTGAGAAATATCCCCAGCTGGGTAATAGTATTGATACTATCAACCAGTTCCTTGGCGACGAACCTATTGTGGATTTTGCACGGCGCTTTGTTTTTGAGAATGGAGTTGAAGTTTTTAATTTTGGCAAACATAAAGGCAGGCCTGTTACTGATGTACTGAAACAGGAACCCCAGTACTACGACTGGATGATGAAAGGTGATTTTCCCATGCATACCAAACAGAAACTCACAGAAATTTTCAATCGCACCCTGTTGAAAAAAGCATAAGCTTTTAACGTCAAACCAAAATAATTGGAGAAGCTAGTTGTCATACCCACTTATAACGAGAAAGAAAATATTGAATCCATTATAAGATATGTGTTCAACCTCAATAAGGGGTATCATATCCTTGTGGTTGACGATAGTTCCCCTGATGGCACCGGGGAAATTGTCAGTAAACTTCAGCAGGAATTTTCCGGCCTCCACCTGGAAGTACGGAAAGGAAAACTTGGCCTGGGCACTGCGTATATCCACGGCTTCAAATGGGGGCTTCAGGAAGGATATGAATTCATATTTGAAATGGACGCTGATTATTCTCACAACCCGGATGACCTTGACAGGTTATATGAGGCTTGTAAGAATGGAGGCGCCGATGTGGCAGTTGGTTCCAGGTACGTAAAAGGCGGCAACGTGGAGAACTGGCCCTGGGACAGGAATATGCTATCAAAGGGCGGTGCACTATATACCAGGCTGATCACCTGGATGCCGGTAAAAGATCCAACTGCGGGTTTCATGTGTTATAAGAGGGAAGTGCTTGCTGCAATCAATCTGGACGAAGTCACATTTGTAGGTTATGCATTCCAGATAGAAATGAAGTTTGCCGCATGGAAACTGGGTTTTATCATAAAGGAAGTGCCCATCACTTTCATAGACAGGAAGCTTGGTATTTCTAAAATGAACAAGGGTATTGTCAAGGAAGGCATTCTCGGTGTGATCGCTATCCAATGGCAGAGCATGTTCAAGAATTACAGGCGCCGGCTCAGTAATCCGCCCCCCCGGCCTCTTGCTTCGAATCAATCCTAGGCTTTTATGAAAAAAGCTTTCCTGCAGTTACATATTGCCGTGATGCTTGCAGGGCTTACAGGCGTGTTGGGAAGGCTGATCACACTCAATGAAGGACTGCTGGTCTGGTATCGGTTATTCTTTACCGTTATTATTTTATGGCTTTTTTGGTACCTGGTTCCTGGAACAAGGGGGAGATCGTCAGGACCTTACTGGAAGCCTTACCTTGCTGGAGGTGTTGTAGCCCTTCATTGGGTTTTCTTTTATGGAAGTATCAAATACGCAAATGTTTCCATCGCCCTGGTATGTTTTTCCGCAGTAGGTTTTTTCACATCTGTGATAGAGCCGGTAATCATGAAGCGAAGATTGGATGCATGGGAGCTGTTTATGGGAATAATGGTGATGATGGGTATTTATCTCATTTTCCATTTCGATACTGGATTCAAGACCGGTATACTGCTTGGCGTTATCTCATCATTATTGGCTGCCTTATTCACCGTGATCAACAAGATTCTGTTGCGGGAACACGATGCAAGGTCCCTGACCTTGCATGAACTTACCGGAGGATGGCTGATCCTGACACTGCTGTTGCCCTTGTATCTACACATATTTCCGGTATCCCATCTGCTGCCTGGATGGAGCAATACGGGCTGGTTGCTTGTGCTCAGTTTGTTCTGCACCGTGCTGGCCTTTA
>JAHEFC010000356.1 GCA_024640385.1 Sphingobacteriales bacterium | reverse complement strand
TTTGATCAGATCAGGTTCCGATGATGACAAAGTATCATACCGATTCTGGAATTTCCAAGTTTTGAATTCATCCATCCACCACAGTGCCACCCAGGCCAGGAAGGGTGAAAAACCAAACATTAGCAGAATCAGGTTGCTGTCCAGTATGATCCCAACAATCAGCCAGATGATCAGCCAGATCACGTAGCTGAAAGCCGATACCGCAACAAGTACACTTGTATAAAAATCCGCCCTGGTCACTTTTTTATCTGCCATATACCTGCCTAAAAAATAGGGTAAGATATTCAATATAGCACCTGCGGCAAACAACGGGAACCCAAGCAAGAGAAAAATAAACGGTACCGCATTCCTTGTTCCACCAGTAAAACAACGATCGTTCAATTCCTGGTAACTCAGCTGTGAAAAATAACTGTCCTGCAACCGCTTCTGGCTGTTGACCTGTTGATCATTCATCATACTGACCGTATCGCAGAGGTGTTTTTGTTTTTTGAAGATCTCGTAACTGAACTTTTCCGGATGTTCATTGCGCAGCATCTCCAGTTGTTGTTCAATGATCAGCGAACGCTCATTCTGTTCAACATAAAGCACTACTTCGCGGAATATATCTTCCAGTACTTCAGTAAGTGCATTGACGGTTTTCGGTGGATTCTCCCTGTAATCCCGGCGATACCCGGAAGCGTCCAGCACCTCTCCCACCACCATCTGCAGATCCGAACGAAAAGCATGCTTGCTGTAATGAATGCCAATGGGAACAACTTTCACATTGATCTCTTCGCCGCTGTCCACAGCCTGCAGTATGATCCTGGATGCTCCTTTTTTCAGGGGCATGATATTCCTTTCAAGCCGGCTTAATCCTTCAGGAAAGATCAATAACAATCCGCCGTTCTTCAATACCTCTGCACCTTTATCAAAACTCCGTGCATTGCGGTGAAGATCATTCTTTGCCAGGTCGGCGCTGAAGATCGGGATCATATGCAACTGGCCCAGCAGATACCTTACCCATCGTTTCCTGAAAATATCGCCCCGGGCATAAAAATGGATCGATCGCTTAAGCATTACACCTATCACAATGGCATCCAGGAAAGAAGCTGCGTGATTGGATATAACTACCACCGGCCCCTTTGCTGGTATACGGTTAGCCCCAAGAAAACTTGATTTCCTGAAATAACAGGATAGTGCCGGGGTCATAATTATTTTAGCGATGAAATAAAGCACCATTAAATGTAATAAAACTTAAATTAGCCATCTCCTAATGAGTTATAATATGAACCCAACCAGAAGAAATTTCTTACGTAACATCAGTCTTGGCGCTGGAGCCCTGGCTACCGGATTGGAAGCCCGGTCAGAGCAAGTATACAGGCCCGCGGCGCCCGCGGCATTCAATATGTGCGGTTATGCAGCACCAAAACTCGATACAGTGCGGATCGGCATCGTGGGTCTCGGACAAAGAGGCTCAGACGCGGTTGAACGTCTCAGCTATATTGACGGAGTGGAGATCACGGCACTTTGTGATAAATATGCTGACAGGGTTGACAAGGCCCAGGCAACACTGGTAAAAATGGGAAGACCAAAAGCCAGGTCTTACAGTGGGAACGATGGTTACAAAGCACTCTGTGAAAGCAACGACATTGACCTGGTCTATACCCCCACTCCATGGTATATGCATACCCCCATTGCGCTATATGCCATGAAAAACGGGAAACATGCGGCTACAGAAGTTCCCGCAGCAGTAACCATGGATGAATGCTGGCAACTGGTGGAGATGTCTGAGAAAACAAAAAAGCATTGCATGATGCTGGAAAACTGTTGCTACGACTTTTTCGAACTGCTCACACTCAATATGTCCCGGAATGGAATGTTTGGTGAACTGATCCATGCTGAGGGTGCCTATATCCATGATCTCACTAAAGACTGGATGTTCAACAAGAATGCATATGCAGACATGTGGCGCCTGAAAGAAAATGCGAAACGTAACGGTAACCTATACCCTACACATGGTCTTGGCCCCGTAGCCCAGTGCCTCAATATCAACAGGGGCGACAGGATGGATTACCTGGTGAGCGTGAGTTCAAATGACTTTACCATGAATGCCATGGCAAAAGAACTTGCAGCTAAAGATGATTTCTTCAAGGAATACGTTGACAAGCCTTTCAGGGGCAATATGAACACCACTACCATTAAAACAATCAATGGCAAAACGATCATGTTGCAGCACGATGTTTCATCCCCCAGGCCCTATTCACGTATCCATGTGTTGAGTGGTACCAAAGGAGCTGCTTCCAAATGGCCCTCACCTGAACGGATTGCATTTGGGCATACCTGGATAAAACCAGAAGAGCTGAAAGATCTTTACGAAAAATATTCACCACCCATTGTGAAACATATTGGAGAAATAGCAAAAGAAGTAGGTGGCCATGGCGGTATGGATTTCATCATGGACTGGAGGCTTATAGACTGCCTCAGGAACGGATTGCCACTTGACCAGGATGTGTACGATGCGGCATCATGGACTGCAGCGGGGCTCCTGAGTGAAAAATCAGTGGCCAAAAGATCCAGATCAATGGATATCCCTGATTTCACCAGTGGTAACTGGAAAACGAACAAACCCGTGAGCCTTACACTTGAAGGCGGAGGCACTACCGGAGTCAGAAAGGCTCCGCAACAGTGATCATCACTGATTTGATACTATCATGAAGAACAGATAGAACAATGTGATCATCAACAGGCTGAACGCGAAGTCGATTGCTATTGTTTTCTTCATAGAATACGGATTAAAAAATTAAAGGCTGAATGACATACATTCAGCCTTTAAAATTGTGCCAATAATTTTTTACCAGCTATTTCTTTAATCCAATGACCGGCAATGATTTATCCCGGATCAGCCTGTTAAGTTGCTGAACATCAGTATTCATGATGTTAGTAAGTTTTGCCAGTTCTGCATCAGCCTGGTCAGATAAGGCAGCATAAACTTCCCTGGACTGCTTGCTCGGAGCAGTCACACCGCTATTTGCCGCATTGTATAAACCAGCCAGTTTATCGTTTAAGCGAATCGGATAGTTCAATACATCCTGGCTGCTTTTGGCTTTGGTCTGGTGCAGTTTCTCTTCTACTGCCGTAAGTTGTTTATTGATACTATCCGCCAATTGCTTCACGTCTTTTGGAATTTCCTTTCCCTGCCTTGCTGTAAAATCATTGATCTGGGTGCGCAGTGATCTGATATCTTTTACTCCTTTCTGCACATCGTTATATTTATTCTGAACCTGTTGCAGAAATTCAAATTGCGCATCGTAATCCTGCTGGCTGATCTTGTAATTTGGATCAGGCAAAACAGTGAATGGCACTTCGGCCGAATCCTTTCCTATTTTGATCTTGGCAAAATAATCTCCGGGGGCTGCTGTCAGGGGAGCGGGAACACCATTCCAAAGCACCATCCCTTCTGCTTTCTCAGCTTCCGGATATTTCAGGTCCCAGTTGAACTGGTTCATCCCTTTGGACAGCTCCAGCTTATTTTCTTTGGAAGATGTTGCAAATGTTTTGATCTGCTTTTTATTCTTATCCATGATAGTTATGGAACCGGCTGTACTATCGTTAACTGTTGGCACATAGAAATTCACTACAGGCCCTCTTAAGGGATTTGTTCCGGCGTTCCTGGCTTGTCCGAAATTTCTTGCCCTCTGGCCCATCATCCGGTAAGAAGGATTTACATCGAATACGAATAGCGACCTGGATAAATAATCCGGTTTCCATTGCTGAACAATGGACAGATCATCAATCACCCAGAATGCCCGGCCCTGCGTGGCTACAACAAGATCATTATTCTTTATTGTAAGGTCAGTGACGGGCACAATCGGAAGGTTGAGCTGGAAAGATTTCCAGTTTGCCCCATCGTCGTAACTGATATACATTCCGTATTCAGTACCAGCATACAAAAGTCCTGGACGTTTCTTATCCGCACGCAATGCCCTGGAGAAATGCATTTTGTTGATCCCACTGGTGATCAGCTTCCAGGTTTTACCAAAGTCCTCCGTTCTGTAGATATATGGCGTGAAATCGTCGAGCTTATATCTTGTACCCACAATATAGGCCGCACCTTTTCTGAACGGATCGGTTTCAATGCAATTCCACATGATCCATTTCGGTGCATCTTTTGGCGTAACATTTTCCCAGTCTTTTCCCCCGTTCCTGCTTACATGTACAAGCCCATCATCACTGCCTGTCCATAGCAGGTCTTTTTCCAGTACACTTTCTGCAGCCGTGAATATGGTGCAGTAATACTCAACGGATGTATTGTCCTGGGTGATGGGACCACCACTGGAAGCCTGCTTTGTTTTATCATTGGTTGTAAGGTCGGGAGAGATCTGTTCCCAGCTTGCCCCTTCGTTCTCTGTTACAAACAAGGCATTACCTGCGGTATACAGGCGTTTTGGATCATGGGGTGAAAAGAAGATGGGGAAGTTCCACTGAAAACGGAATTTCTGCACATCTGCGCCTGCACCCATGGGATTATCAGGCCATACGTTGATCGCCCTG
>JAHEFC010000355.1 GCA_024640385.1 Sphingobacteriales bacterium | reverse complement strand
TTTATTGTATCCGGCAGCCATCTTGATGAATTTCTTGAACCTGTCGAACTGCACGCTCATCAGCAGCGTATCGCCGGAAGGCACGCGCATCCTTTCCATCATCCTGTTGTAAACTCCTTTATAACTCGAAGTATAGATCACGTCTTCACCCAGCACAATGAGGTAATACAGTTCTTGTGGCGTAAGCGGCTCAACGATCCTGAACCGTATGGCATCGGTTTCGTCGTGCAGCGCATTGATCTCATTGATATAGGTTTCAATAGCTTTTCGTTGCAGCATTTTAGTGAGCTCGTCATAAGCAATGGCAGTATCTCCGCCGCGCAGCCGCTCTGCATAGCTCACCTGGGTTTTAACCAGCAGCCGGTAATACTTCAGGCTGTCGTTCATCTGGGAACTGATCGACTCCAGCGTCTGGCGCCCGCTCATGACCTCATCCAGGAAAGGGTAATAAAGTCTCCCGCTTTTACTGTTTGCCATCTCAGCAATGGCCTTCACCATAGGATCACTGCTTTTCTTGATAAGTTGACCCACTTTGGTGCGGGTGGCTGCGGCATAATCATAAAACTGGTCAGGGTTAAGCCGGGCTGTATAACGGATAAGGCTATCCGCAAACGGCACATCAGCGAAATATTCCAGCCTGGGGAGGATCTGGTCTGGTTTTATGGCACAGAATTTTCGGAAAAGGATGATCCGCGAAGGATTGTACCCTGGGTTATCAAAAAATATACTATTGGATTGATTGACCAGGATATCCCCGGTTTCGTAGGGATACTTGTCTACAATTGGCTCTATCGACCGGCCCCTGATGTCTGCATCCACCATTTCAGTGAATTCCGAATAAAGCAGCACTCCTTTTTCCGGTGCAAAGGATCTGCGGCTCCAGCCATACTGGTAGCCTTTAAGCATGTTCTGCAGGCCGGTGAGGTATTTGACTTTCAGGCGGTGGTCCAGTTTGCTGTGGTTTTCGATGGAATCCTGCAGCACATTGACCTGCCGGATCATGAGGTCAGTAATGATCAGGTTAACGTCCTCGTCCTTTACCGCAAATACCAGATCGTCTTTCTTCCCGTCGGTTTCCAGGATGGATTCCTGCAATTTGTCTATATCATCATGCAATTTAGCCCTGCGGATGTCCACTTTCCGGCTTCCGGTGTCAGGATATGCCAGCAACAGGCTGACCTGAAAAGTCAAGAGGCAAAAGAGTAGAAGTTTTCTCACTGTGGACCTGATAATTGCAAATTTAAGTGTAATATAGGTTGACCTTTATTATATATGAAACGTAAGCGGGATCATTTTATGTATCAACCCGTTAACAATTTCATAATCCCACCCTTGTATGTTGGCTTACCCATGGGGTTATTTTTGCGTAAACAATTTGTTAAATGGACAGAAAGGGCAAGAAGATCCTGATCGCTGACGATGAACCGGATATCCTGGAGATCGTGAGCTATAATCTCAGGAACGAGGGTTATGAGATCATAAATGCCCGTGACGGCGAAGAAGCACTCCAGAAGGCCAGGGCTTTTAAACCAGATCTGATCATCCTGGACGTGATGATGCCCAATAAAACCGGGATGGAGGTCTGCAGGCTCCTGAGGCTACAACCCGAATTCCAGCATACCCTGATCATTTTTCTGACCGCCCTCAGCGATGAGGTCTCCCATATCAAAGGGCTCGAGTATGGGGCAGACGATTATATCAGTAAACCGGTAAGCCCGAAAGTACTGGTCAGCAAGGTCAATGCACTGTTTCGCCGGGCACCTAAGACAGACAATAATAAGATCATCACCATAAACGACGTGGTCATTGACCCCATTCAGTTTGTGGTGGAACATAAGGGCGAACAGATCGTACTGGCTAAAAAAGAATTTGAACTTCTATACCTCCTGGCCTCAAAACCCGGGCGCGTATTCCTCAGGAACGAGATCCTCAGCCAGATCTGGGGTACAGACGTGATCGTTGGAGACCGGACCATTGATGTCCATATCAGGAAGATCCGCCAGAAACTGGGCCTCGACTGCATCACCACAGTGAAGGGTGTAGGATACAAGTTCGAACTCTGAGATATCCGGCGCCGGGTGTTAACTTTGCACCATGTTCAGCGCAAAAAATCTCAACCCCCAGAATATCTCCTTTATCAACGCCACGGCCATCGCGTTGGTTGGCAGTATAGCAAATCTCATATTCATTGGGATCTGGTGGGTACCCCTGGCGACCTTTATCACGTTATTTCTCATTGCCTATACGCTCACCCATTATTTTGTGCAGCGCTTTATATACAGGAAGATCAAGCTCATCTACAAATTTATCTACCAGACAAAGGCCACCAAGCGGGAAGAGTTCTATTATAAAAACGTGCTGCCGCAGAAAAGTATTGAAGAAGTGAGTGAAGACGTGGAGAAATGGGCGGAGCAGCGGAAAGAGGAGATCGAAATGCTGAAAAAGAATGAACTGTACCGGAAGGAATTTTTACAAAATCTCTCCCACGAATTTAAAACCCCCGTATTCGCCATACAGGGCTATGTGGATACCCTGCTGAATGGAGCAATGGACCAGAAAGAAGTGAATAAGAAATTCCTTGAAAATACTTCCCGTAACGTGGACAGACTGGTCAATCTGATCTCAGACCTGGACGAAATCTCCAGCCTCGAATCTGGCGAACAGGTGCTCCAGAAATCAACATTTGTGATCCAGGACCTTATCAAAGAAGTATTTGAAACACTGTCCATCAAAGCTGCCAATAAGAATGCTGTGTGTTCAATAAAAAAAGGCTGTGAAGCACCCATTACCGTTTATGCCGATAAAGAAAAAACCAGGCAGGTGCTCATCAACCTGGTCGATAACGCTATAAAGTATGGCAAGCAAAATGGCTTCATAGAAGCCAGCGTTTATAATACCGATGGAAAGAATATACTGGTGGAGATCAGTGACGACGGCATTGGCATATCTGAAGAACATTTGCCAAGGGTGTTTGAAAGATTCTACCGAACAGACTATGGACGCAGCAGAAACATCGGTGGTACCGGACTTGGATTGTCGATCTGCAAGCACATTGTTGAAGCAGACGGTCACAGCATACATGTAAGAAGCAAACCTGATATCGGGACTACTTTTGGATTTACACTCACGAAGGCATAGAAAGCAGGCTGCAGGTCGCAGGTCGCAGGTGGCAGGTTGCTGTCAAAAAGATCTCACGAGTTTCTCTGCAAGGCCGAACGACAATGTCATTCCCGCACCACCCAGTCCATTGAACAGGTAAACTCCCTTTACCGGTGAAATAAAGAAATAAGGCGAACCGTCTGCCAGTTTTGCATATACACCGTTCCAGGTTTCAGTCAGTTCGTTTTTTCTAAATCTTGCAAATTGCCCTAGATATTTTAGAATGAGCTCGTTGATGAACTGCTTATCAAACGGATCATGGGTTCCTCCATATTCGTGTGAATCACCAATGGTCAGCTCTCCCTTCCCGTTCTGGGAAACCATAACATGTATCCCCCACTGCAGGTACTCCGGCATCTCTTCTTCATATCTTTTCTTCAATACCCCTAATGAAGCTGCTGCTTTGAAACTGTGATAATGGATCAATGAAAGCCCACCGCAAAGTGCAGGCCCTATTCTCCAGTTATCCGGCTGTGCGGCATACCGCAGCATCTGGAGTTTGCATTTAACGGCTGACCTTGCAGTAAAAATTTCGGGAAACATGGTTTCAAACTCCACTCCGCTGCAAACAACCACCAGGTCTGCGGAATATTTATTGTCTGCCGTGTGAACAATGCCCGCTTCTACAGCAACAACTGCCTTGTTCCAGATAAAATCAATTCCATATCGCTCAGTAAAATAAGATGGCAATGCACTTATCGCCTGCCTCGGATCCACGATCACCTCATCACCACTGTAGAAACCGCTTCTTAAGCCGGCCCCTGCCACAGCATCAGATTTAGCTGACACCTGCGCCGGGGTGAGCAAGTCAACAGGCCTTTCGTTCTTATACAGTTCGTACAGCTCTTCTAAAACCCGGGCTTCATCCGGGTGGTAAGCCAGGTGAAGGCTGCCCACAGGATCGTTGAATATACGGGCTTCATTGCAACTCTCTTTCCATATCTCTGCACTGCGCCTTGCGGCTTCATAGAGCTCTCCCGATGGCTGACCTACAGGCCACACCATACCGAAATTCCTGATCGAAGCCCCAACTGCGGAATGATTCCGTTCGATCACGGTCACTTTATACCCATTGACCGAAAGTGCCCTCGACATGGCCAGGCCTGCAATACCGGCTCCAACTACAATTGCATTACCCTTGCTCATTGACTTTGAATTTGAGTTTGTATTTCCTGTTAAAATAAAAGAAAGCATATATGGTTCCTGCTGCGCCGATCAGCGAAAGGACCAGTACAGCGTTGGAATAAAAAATGGTCCACTTGACATCCATATCCATTGACTCTTTGAACAGCATGACCATTACGCTTCCAAGGTAGCCAAAGGCATCTGTGATATAAATGAGAAAGCCCACATTGCCTTTCAGCCTGAATGCAGCGATC
>JAHEFC010000354.1 GCA_024640385.1 Sphingobacteriales bacterium | reverse complement strand
GAATTCGTAATTCGGAATAATAAATAACATGTCAAGAAAACAAATAAACATCGTCTCCTCCCCCGCAGTTCCTTTGAACAGGGAGAACGTGGATACTGACCAGATCATCCCGGCAAGGTTCCTGAAAGCCACCACCAGGGATGGCTTCGGAAAAAATCTTTTCCGCGACTGGAGGTATGAGAACGACGATGACACAAAACCCAAAAGTGATTTTGTGCTGAACAGCAGCAAGTACTCAGGCACCATCCTGCTGGCGGGAAAAAATTTCGGTTGCGGATCCAGTCGTGAACACGCTGCCTGGGCATTGAAGGATCATGGCTTCGATGTAGTGGTCAGCAGTTTTTTTGCCGATATTTTCAAGAACAACGCCCTGAATAATTTTCTTCTCCCGGTAACGGTATCACCGGCATTCCTGGAGAAACTTTTCAGTGCAGTGGAAAATGATCCGCAATCTGTGATCACTGTTAATCTTCCTGATCAGAAGATCACGATCGCCGCAACAGGTGAAGCAGAACATTTCGAGATCAACCCCTATAAGAAAGAATGCCTGCTGAATGGCTACGATGATATCGATTACCTGCTCAGCCTGAAAGGCCGAATTGAAGAATACGAACAACAACGAGAAAAAATATAATTGTCATGCATAAGAACATTGCTGTCATACCGGGAGACGGGATAGGACCTGAAGTTACAGCCCAGGCCGTGAGGGTGTTGAATGCCATAGCTCATCAGTATGGACACCAGTTTTATTATAACTCTGCCCTGATGGGTGCCGATGCGATCGACAAAACAGGAAATCCGCTTCCTGATGAAACGATCAGGATCTGCGCAGAGAGCGACGCGATCTTATTTGGAGCCATAGGCCATCCTAAATACGATAACGACCCTACTGCCAAAGTGAGGCCTGAACAGGGACTCCTGAAACTGAGAAAATCACTTGGGCTTTTTGCCAATATCAGGCCTGTCAAAACCTATTCATCATTGTATCACCTTTCGCCACTGAAGGCCAATGCACTGGATGCGGTTGACTTCGTTATTTTCCGTGAGCTCACTGGTGGAATTTATTTTGGGAAGAAAGAATTAAGCGCCGATGGAACTACTGCTATCGATGAATGCACATATAATGTGACTGAGATCGAAAGGGTATCTGAGCTGGCCTTCCAGTTTGCCATGAACAGGCGTAAAAAACTTACGCTGGTAGACAAAGCCAATGTACTGGAAACTTCCAGGCTTTGGAGAAGGTGCGTGCAGCAGATCGCAACAAAATACCCGGAAGTACAGGTTGATTACATGTTCGTGGATAATGCCGCCATGCAGATCATCCTGAATCCAAAACAATTTGACGTGGTGCTCACTGAAAATATGTTCGGCGATATCATCAGTGATGAAGCCAGTGTACTGGCCGGTTCCCTCGGCCTGCTGCCTTCAGCATCTATCGGTGGTAAAGCCCTGTTTGAACCAATTCATGGTTCCTATCCACAGGCCGCAGGCAAAGACATTGCCAACCCGGTAGGTTCCATCCTATCCGTGGCCCTGATGCTTGAATATTTTGGTTTGCAGAATGAGGCTAAGGCCGTTAAGGACGCCGTGGACTGGACTTTGCAGAATGGATTTGTGACCAAGGATATTGACCCGGTGAATTTTTATTTCACGTCAACCATTGGTGAACTGATCGCAGATCATATCATGAATAAAAAGCCCGAAGGTGTGAACAAGGCCAATATTGAATTGAGGAAATCAACTATTATTTAAGCGATGAATTATTATAATGAAAATACCGTGATCTGGCTCAACGGAAGCATTGTAAAAGCTTCTGAAGCAAAGATCGACCTGTACAGCCAAACCATGCATTATGGTTTTGGCGTATTCGAAGGGATAAGGAGTTATAAAACCCATTCCGGTGAAACCAGGATCTTCAAAGCCGAAGAACATTTCACACGTTTGCAAAGGTCTGCTGAAACCCTCAGCATGCCCTACCCTTTCAGCAAAGATGAGCTGATCGAAGCCACTTACAAAGTACTTGAGCTGAATGGTCAGCAGGATGCGTACATACGCCCGTTGGTTTATGCACCGGCCAATATGAGCTTTGCAAAAAATACTGAAAGTAACCTCGCCATACTGACCTGGGAGATGGCGCCATTTCTCGGTGAGAAATTGCTGAAGGTGATGAGTTCTTCCTATCAAAGACCTAATCCAAAAGGTTTTCATATCCAGGCAAAAGCAGTGGGGCACTATGTGAATTCGCTGTTGGCCAGTTATGAAGCCAAATCAAAAGGATACGACGAAGCACTGTTAAGTGATATCAATGGATTCCTGGCAGAAGCTCCGGGTGCCAACCTGTTCTTTGAAAAAGATGGAACGCTGTTTACTCCTGCAACCGGAAATATTCTTCCCGGCATAACTCGCGCTACGGTGATGGAGATCTGTG
The DNA here is from genome assembly GCA_024640385.1 of Sphingobacteriales bacterium. Lineage (GTDB taxonomy): Bacteria > Bacteroidota > Bacteroidia > Chitinophagales > Chitinophagaceae > Pollutibacter. Next base: position 2,116 of record JAHEFC010000354.1, on the reverse strand, counting down.
AAGAGATGAAAGTACCTGTGGTGGAGAAACAATGCACGTTTGAAGAACTCGCAGATGCAGACGCGGCATTCTTCTGTGGCACGGCCGCGGAAGTGGTGGGCTGGGAATCGATAGACAGCAAACCTTTGCGCAAAGCATGGAACGATACGATCAGCAGGCAGATACAGCTTGCTTATAAAGACAGGGTAACCGAAAAAACAGCAGAACTAACAACGATCTGATGACTGAATTAAACAAATACAGCAAAGTAATCACGCAGGATGTGACCCAGCCTGCAGCGCAGGCCATGTTATATGGGATAGGCCTCACTGAAGATGATATGAAAAAAGCTCAGGTAGGCATCTGCAGCATGGGCTATGATGGCAACACCTGTAACATGCACCTCAATGATCTTGCAGCTACAATTAAAAAGTCGGTATGGGGCAACGATCTGGTAGGCCTCATATTCAACACCATAGGTGTGAGCGATGGCATTTCCAACGGAACAGACGGGATGAGATTCTCGCTGGTGAGCCGCGACATCATCGCAGATTCTATTGAAGCCGTATGTGGTGCACAATATTATGATGCACTCATTGCCGTTCCCGGTTGCGACAAGAATATGCCCGGCTCGCTGATCGCCATGGGACGCCTGAACAGGCCGGCCATCATGGTCTATGGCGGCACCATTGCACCAGGACATTACAAAGGAAAGAACCTCGATATCATTTCTTCATTTGAAGCCCTTGGTCAGAAGATCGCAGGGCAACTGGATGAAGGTGATTTCAAAGGCATAGTGATGAACTCCTGCCCCGGCCCCGGAGCCTGCGGCGGTATGTATACGGCCAATACCATGTCTTCTGCTATTGAAGCCCTGGGCATGAGCCTTCCCTACTCTTCTTCCAATCCGGCATTGAGTCCTGAAAAACAGAAAGAATGTGAAACTGCGGGTATTGCTATACGTTATCTCCTGGAAAACGATATCAAGCCCCGCGATATCATGACCAGGAAGGCGTTTGAAAATGCGCTGGTGGTGGTCATGGCGCTAGGCGGATCTACCAATGCTGTACTGCACCTGATCGCCATGGCCAGGTCGGTAGACATTTCGTTGACACAGGATGATGTGCAGGCTGTCAGCAACAGGATCCCTTTCATTGCAGACCTTAAGCCCAGTGGTAAATACCTGATGGAAGACCTGCATAATATCGGCGGTGTACCGGCGGTAATGAAATACCTGCACTCACAGGGATTATTACATGGTGACTGCTTGACTGTAACAGGAAAAACTGTAGCTGAGAACCTGGAGTCGGTTCCTGCACTTGATTTTGATTCCCAGAAGATCATCTTCCCATTATCAGATCCCATCAAACCCAGCGGACATATCCAGATATTATACGGCAACCTGGCCACAGAAGGCAGCGTGGCCAAGATCACGGGTAAGGAAGGTGAATTCTTTGAAGGACCTGCCCGTGTGTTTGACGGGGAGAAAGACCTGATCGCAGGCATTCAATCCCATAAAGTGAAACCGGGAGATGTGGTAGTGATCAGGTATGTGGGACCAAGAGGAGCTCCGGGTATGCCTGAAATGCTGAAGCCCACCTCCGCAATCATTGGTGCCGGGCTTGGCAAATCAGTTGCATTGATCACAGATGGAAGATTCAGTGGCGGAACCCATGGATTTGTGGTGGGCCATATCACGCCTGAAGCTTACAATGGTGGAAATATCGGCCTGGTGCAGGATGATGACATCATTAAGATCGATGCGGTCAACCGGACCATTGATGTGATGATCAGCAAGGAAGAATTAGACAAAAGAAGATCTGCCTGGAAGCAGCCTGCATTGAAGGCTACCAAGGGTGTGCTTTATAAATACGCAAAACAGGTGAGCAGCGCAGCATTTGGATGTGTTACCGATGGCGATCCTGATCAGAAATAAATACGAACATTAAAAAGAACAGTTATGAGCACTGTTGACACCATTAAGAAAGCGACTACGGAACTGAGTTTACCGGAATTAAAGAAAGTGTCGGGATCCGTTGCGGTACTTGAAGCCTGCCTGGCTGAAGGAGTAACCACCATTTTCGGTTATCCCGGCGGAGCCATCATGCCTATCTATGATGCCTTGTACGACTATCGT
>JAHEFC010000353.1 GCA_024640385.1 Sphingobacteriales bacterium | reverse complement strand
TGGAATTGGACTGGGCTATTTCTTTCCGGATTTTGCCACCACCTTAAAACCCCTTGGCGATGGTTTTATCAAACTGGTAAAAATGATGATCGCCCCCGTGATTTTCTGCACTATCGTCAGCGGAATTGCCAGCATGCAGGACACCAAAAAAGTGGGAAGTGTAGGCATTAAAGCTATCGTGTACTTTGAAGTCGTTACTACGCTGGCACTCATCATCGGTTTAGTAGTCATCAATGTTTTGAAACCAGGTGCTGGGATGAACATCGATCCTGCAACCCTGGATGCACAGGCCGTTGCCGACTATGTTACAAAAGGTAAATCAACTAATGCGGTGGAATTTCTATTGAATATCATTCCTGAAAATATTGTGAACGCTTTGTCTACGGGGAATTTATTGCAGGTCCTGTTCTTTGCTGTCTTGTTTGGAATCGCCCTTTCAAAAATAGGTGCAAAGGCACAGCCTGCGATGCAGTTGATTAAGTCACTGGAATCTGGTCTGTTCGCCGTGATCAACATCATAATGAAAGTAGCGCCGCTCGGAGCGTTGGGGGCCATGTCTTTTACCATTGGCAAGTTCGGACTTGGTTCACTGGCCTCGCTGGGGCAGTTGATGATTTCTTTTTATATCACGTGTATCCTGTTTATCGTAATTGTATTGGGAGGAGTGCTTCGGTATTTCGGATTTAATCTGTTCCGGTTGCTGGCCTTTATTAAAGAGGAGATATTGATTGTATTGGGTACGTCTTCTTCTGAGGCGGCGCTGCCCAGTTTGATTACCAAATTGCAGAAAGGTGGTTGTTCAGAATCGGTAGTAGGACTCGTCATCCCCACCGGGTATTCTTTCAACCTGGACGGAACCTCCATTTACCTTACAATGGCTGCAGTGTTTCTAGCCCAGGCAACTAACACGCCTCTGGTGTTGGGTGATCAGATCACCTTGTTATTAATCTTGTTACTCACTTCGAAAGGAGCCGCTGGCGTTACAGGCAGCGGCTTCATTACCCTGGCTGCTGTTCTCCCTATTACCGGAAATATTCCCGTGGCATCTATCGCTATCATATTAGGGATTGATCGATTTATGAGCGAAGCCAGAGCTATTACCAACCTGATTGGCAATTCAGTGGCTACTGTGGTCATCGCTAAATGGGAAAAAGAAATTGATATGGATATCGCCCGCAAAGAAATTGGCTAGTCCTTGCCCTCCGGGAAATGGGTATTCGCCACCCAACTATTCCCACAAATCAAAATTCATCAATGATCCATTCATCGATTGTATCAGATTCAACCTTAAGGCAGACCTACATGATACTCTATTAGATACGATGCTAAAAAGAGGATCAAAAAGGTTCTGGTCAATTCGTGCTTTTTGCTGATAAAAATTCCCGCCGTCAGGATGAGCAGCACCACGATGTTAAATACGATACTTAGCCATGACGCCGGGAGAATGTGTAATCGCATTAATGCGTTGGAGGTGAACAACGCCGGCACAATCCAGATGACGGAAAGTACAAAGAAATTCATTGGCTCATCGGTTTTGTAGGTGAGCCACGCGGTAAGAATACTAAACATCATGATCAATATAAGACGAACCCCGACGGGCAAGAGGTTGCCCAGAAACACCAGGTTAAAGCAGGTGAAGGAAAGGATAGTGGCCGAAAGGATAACAACAGTGCGCTTGTCCGGATCTTTTTCCATGCTCCTCCAGAGAAGAGCATAAAATTGTAATCCTGCTCCGTAAATAATAATGATAAGGATAAATAATCCCACAAACGCATTCGACGGAAGTGAGAGTGTCATCATTTTTAATATTCCGGTCGGCACCAGCATGAAAAGGAAAAAACGTTCGATACCAGGTGTATACTTCTCATGAAGGTAGGTGAGAAGATTCGCCTCGCCGGATCTGTTTCGAAATATGTATATCGTGTTAAACAGGAGTGAGATCACGCCAAGCCCGACTCCAAGCCCAATAATAAAATCACCGCCAGGCAAATGCTGCAACTTGAAACTGTATCCTAGCATAAGTACCAGGGCTCCTGCCACGAGGGACAAAACTCTAACTGCACCTTTCTTTTCACGGTGAATATAAATTCCTGAAATAGTGCTTGACAAAAAGGCACCGGCGATGGCGACAAAAGAAAGTAATAATAGTTCATCAGCTCCCTGAAGGTGCATGATTTTGAAGACCGTTCCGGCAAACAGCAGGGCGAGCGCCAGAAAAGAAAGTGTGCGTGAAATCGTAAATCGCTTTTCAATTGTTTTCATGGTTTCGAATTGAATGTTTACTAAATGATTTTCAGGAATTTCATGTTTGGCCTGATGCCACGCTTCATTGAAGGCAATGCCCTGTTCCATTCGTTCCTCTATGTCACTTGAAACATGATCAAGCATTTCCTCGAGGAGGGGGTTGAACGTAAGTCCCTGCCCTTCCAGGAAATTCCGAATGAGACTTCTTTGTTCATCAGTCAACCTCTTCATGATTGTATACTCAACTGGGGTTTTGAACTGTCTTCAATGATGGCTTTGAGAATATCCGTGAAGCGCTGTAGTTCCGAAACTTTTGCCTTCGCCATTTTTTTTCCTGCCGGTGTTAAAGAATAATATTTACGGACGCGGTTGTCTACAATTTCCGTGGTGGTAACCAGCGAGCCCTCCGCTTCCAGCTTATATAATATGGGATACAAAGCACCATACGTCAGCTTGATGTCCCCTTTGGAAAGTTCTGTCACACGCTGGGTGATCTCATAGCCATACATTTTCTTTTTGTGCGACAAAAGACTGAGGATCAAAGGCTTTAATATTCCACGGATAAATTCTTTTGATTCCATAATATATAAGTTAATTAAATATAAAAGTAAATAGCGTTCGAACAATGGCATCGGGCGGAAATTTATAACGTCATTCCTTAATAATGGTCACGTGACCAAACTGATCTGGTCAAAATTCACGAAACTGAAACTGTTTTCCTTACGTATTAATATCAAGTTTTGAATAACATTTCAATGCTTTTCTACCCACTCCCACTCCTCACTCCTACGATTAACCATTAACGGATAACGCTTTTGAAAAAAGATCTACTCATCGCCTACATTGCTCTCGGTGTAATCTGCGTCATCTGGGGTACTACCTACCTCGCACTGCGGGTTGGTGTTCTCCATTTTCCACCCTTCCTCTTTGTTATCCTTCGACAGTTTATAGCCAGTACTGTTCTTGGAAGTATAATGCTTACCGTGGGTAAAGCAGCATGGCCTTCACGTGAAAATATATTTCGTCAGGCTATCGCGGGATTTTTTATGATCACGTTGGGTAACGGATTAGTGGCCTGGGCTGAAGTGCTTATCCCCAGCGGCGTCGCGGCGATCATCTGTTCGCTTATGCCGGTAGCCGTGATACTCATCAATGTCGCTGCTAACCGCGAAGAGAAACCAACAATCCCGATCGCGTTGGGTGTACTGATAGGGTTGGTGGGTATAGTGATGATCTTCGGCGAACATGTCCAGGATTTTTCTAAACGGGAATATCAGGCAGGAATCTTCCTGATTTTTATAGCCGTAATAAGCTGGGCCGGTGGAAGCGTCTGGCTGAAAAAGAAAAATACAGAAGGGAATTTATTTCTAAACGCTGCCTTGCAAATGTTCTTTGGGGGCCTTTGGCTGGTCCCCTGCTCATTGATGTTCGACAATTTTAAAAATCTTTCCTGGTCAGGCGAGGCCGTTATCTCGCTTGCCTACCTGGTAGTGTTTGGTTCTATCATTGCCTACGGCTGCTATTCCTATGCTTTGCGAAAATTGCCGATGACTATCTTATCTCTATATGCCTATGTTAACCCGGTTGTAGCAGTCATACTCGGATGGCTGGTACTGGATGAAAAGTTAAATGTCACCATCGCCGTCGCGATAGGAATCACCGTGGCAGGTATTTATGTCGTCAACCGGGGATACTATCTCAGTAAGATATGGAAGGCTCAATTCACACGATAATCAGTAATGGAACCAATTTTTTTTCAAACAATCGACTGGAACAATATTCCGGCTACGGAACATGCGGGTGAGACCGGTGTTGCACGCTGGAAAACAATTCAGAACCATCACTTTAGAATGAGAGTGATCGAGTACTCGAAAGGCTATATGGCTGATCACTGGTGTACAAAGGGGCATATTGTTTTCTGTCTCGAAGGCGAAATGATGTCTGAACTATCCGATGGCCGGGTATTTACGCTGAAAGAAGGTATGAGTTACCAGGTATCTGATAAGGTAAGTTCTCATCGTTCGTATTCCAAAGACGGAGTGAAGCTTCTTATCATTGACGGAGGATTCCTGGACTATGACAAATCAATCATTCGAAACCCATGGAGAATGTAGCCCTGGAAATTTTGGATTATAAGCCGGCGCATCAACCCTGGTTTGAAAAATTAAACCGCCAATGGATTGAGCAATACTTCTGGATAGAGCCGATTGATCTAGAAGTGTTACAACATCCGGACAGCGTTATAATAGCAAAAGGTGGCACTATCCTGATGGCAAGCGTCGGTGGCGAAATCGCCGGAAC
>JAHEFC010000352.1 GCA_024640385.1 Sphingobacteriales bacterium | reverse complement strand
GGGCAAGCCCTCACTTGAACCGTTAGCGATCGGCGGTTATCTGCCATTGGACAAGGTTTATTCTTATAACCCGATGCCACCTGCCTTAACTGTAGAAGAAGCCTCATTTATCAAAGGTGTGCAGGCTAATTTGTGGACAGAGTATGTTCCTACTACGCAACAGGTAGAGTATATGAGTATGCCCCGGATGGCGGCTGTAGCTGAAGTAGCCTGGACCGATCCTGCACAGAAGAATTATGCAGATTTCCAGAAGCGTATGGAGGCTCAGTATAAAAGATATGATCTGAAAGGGATCAACTATGCAAAAAGTACGAATGATGTGAGGTATCTCGTTACACTTGAATCAACACCCGGTCGCGCAAATGTAACCATGGCATCTGATGCTTACGATGCAAAGATCCTGTATACACTCGATGGTTCAGAACCGAACACCGGCTCGATCCAGTATACCAAACCTTTCGATGTGAGGAGAACGGTTACCATTAAAGCCGCAACCTTCAAAGGCGGTAAGAAGATAGGGAAGACGGTGAGTCAGGTGATTAGCCTGGATTAAGATAGAGAAGTAGAGAGATAGGAAAATAGGGAGCATTCTTGTTGCATTTTGCATAAAGTATGCTCCCTATTTTTCTATTTCCCTATCTCTCTATTTTTTCTGATTCCATAGAATCAATATCTGCGGAAAACTTTCAACTCCCTTCAACAACATCTTGGTGACTTCACTCAGGCTGTGGAATAAGACCCCAGTATAATATCATCGTCTCCATCATTATCCAGATCGGCAACCTCCATGGTCAGCCATTTCCCGCTGGCAGCATCCGGAATGGCGAATGCAGTAAAATTTAGATCCCCTTTGTTTTCCAGGTAGATAAAACTCTCTTCTGGTTTGTCGTAGTCTCCATAAAATCCGGCCACTGCAATATCCATGTCTCCGTCTTTATCAAAATCACTGGCTATGGCCTTGCTGGTTCCCCAGTGCGGGAAAAAGAATTTCTCTGAATAGTTCTGGTTGCCATCGTTCATTAAAATACGAACGCCATGATAGTTTTTTCTTATCGCAGAAAGGTCCCAGTTGTCTCCGTTCGTCACCAGGATATCCATGTTCCCGTCTTTATTGAAGTCAACCAGCTCTATATTGCTGACCCCATACACCGGCGGAAATTGCTTGATGACCAGTTCTTCGAATGTCCCGTTACCCTTATTCCTGAAGTATAAGATCTCTTCCCTGGCCTGTGCCATCAGTGTAACCAGGTCCATTCGCCCGTCGTGATCGAGGTCAACGGGAATGGCTTTTCTCGATCCAGCCTGGCTTTTGATGGGATGGCGTTCCCATCCCGCCCCACTATACCAGCTCAGGTTGCCGGTATGGTTGCCGAATTCCGATACGATCACATCATCTGTTCCATCATCGTCCATATCAGCAACGGCAAGATTGACGGGCCTTCCCAGTGAATCAATATTCAATGTGGATTCAGTGATCACTGAATCCAGTGCGAACAGCCTGCCGTTCTTTTTCTCCGATGGCGAAAATTCGCCTATACATAGCAGTAAGGGTGACCTGCTGCTTCCGGGGAAAGCAACATCTACCGGCGCGCTTTCAACTGACCAGTAGCCTTTGATCTGGAGATCAGGGCCCATCACATACAGTTCTTTCTGGGCGTCTCCTACAAATAAAGAAGATGATCTGCTGTCGTATTTCAAAAGGCTGGTACGGGGGGCCTGTTTTTCGCCAATAAAAACGGCTTGCGCTTTAAAACCCTTAAGTGCACTGATCTTTACGGGAGTTTGCGGTAATGGATTTTCCGGCGCCTGTGCGATATAATAATCGCGGATCTTGTTCCAGTCACTCATATTGATCAAAGGTGCCGAGGGAAAGATCTGCAGTTTTCGTACCAGCATGGCTTCATCGGGATTCATTTCTTCCAGGGGGTGTTTGCCTTCCTGTTTGATACCCAGTCGCCAGCCCATATTCGGAAGTACAGATTCTTTCCAGGTTTTTTTGTCCAGCAGTTTTGGTTCGGGAAAAAGATGACAGCTGGTGCAGTATTGTCTGGCGAGTTCTTCGCCATCGGGAGGGTTGATTTTCTGAATAGCAGGTTTAAAAGAGATCAGCAGGGCCAATCCAAGCACTACAATTGTTGAACTTATTCCTGAGCCTTTTACTGAAATCATAAACAGTCAGTTCTGGGTCACCACAGGTTGAAGATAATGGAAAAAAGGATTTGAAGCTGAAGCCGTGCGGATTGTAGGATAATGCGAATTTTTTCTATCTTGACCGGATGAAAACCCCACTTATACTAATTGCTTTATCAGGTTTCTTTTTTTTAGGATCCTGTTCCAAAGGAGATTCCAGCGCCCAGCCTACGGGCCCCTCAAATATTGTGATCAATGCCGCTATAAGTAACGACGGCAGTGGAAATGTTAGTTTTACCACAACTGCCACGAACGCTACTACATTCAAGTATGAATTCGGTGATGGTACTTCAGAGGTAGTTCCTTCTGGTGTAGTTACCCATAAGTATACCACGCCGGGAACCATATCTTACAGTGTAAAAGTGACGGCTACTAGTTCAACAGGTCAGACTTCCTTCAATAATAAACTCATTTTGGTAACGGTTACACCAACGTATACCAACCTGGTATGGTCAGACGAATTCAATAATGACGGTCTTCCTGATCCTGCAAAATGGGGCTACGATATCGGCACCGGCTCTGGTGGCTGGGGCAACCAGGAATTGCAGTACTATACAGCCAGAGCGGAGAATGCAGTTTGTGAGGGCGGTGTTTTAAAGATCAAAGCGATCAAAGAGAGTTATTCAGGAAGCGCCTATACGTCTGCAAGGTTAACGTCTAAAAGCCGGTATGAATTCAGGTACGGTCGTGTAGATATCCGGGCAAAAGTTCCGGCAACAGTAGGCACATGGCCCGCGGCCTGGATGCTGGGCACTGATATCAATACGGTGGGATGGCCTGCATGTGGTGAGATCGATATCCTTGAACACCGGGGTTCTGAGTTGAACAAGATCGTTGCCGCTTTGCATTACCCCGGGAGATCAGGTGCCAACCCGGATGTAGGAACAACCACCATCCAGAATGCATCTACCGAGTTCCATGTATACAGGCTGGAGTGGACGGGATCATCATTGCAGTTTTTTGTGGACGGAAACCTGTTTCATTCAGCTGCCAATACCAGCACCATGCCATACTCGAAGAATTTCTTTTTGCTGCTGAATCTCGCCATTGGAGGTTCGTTTGGCGGAACAGTAGATCCGGCATTCACAACCGCTACTTATGAAGTGGATTATGTGAGGATATATAATTAGAGAGTAAGAGAGTTAGAGAGGCAGAGAGAAAGAGGTTTCTCTCTGCTTTTTTATTTTAGGTCTTCATATTGGCGTAATTTTCAGATATGGTTACCGCCTTAAGACTTTGGCTCTTCTTTTTAGTTTTTACTTCAAGTATACAGGCCCAGGACCTAAATTATATTTTTAAAAGTGGAGATGATGGATACCAGTGTTTCCGCATCCCGGCTATTGTCAAAACCACCAAAGGCTCATTGCTGGCGTTTGCAGAGGCGCGTATGGATGGATGCGGGGATGCAGGTAATATTGATCTGGTAATGAAGCGGTCTGAAGATGGCGGGAAGTCCTGGTCTGCCATGACCATAGTATGGGACGATGCAGGAAATACCTGCGGTAATCCTTCCCCTGTGGTTGATGCGAAAACTGGGAACATTGTTCTGTTGTCTACCTGGAACCTCGGTACGGATCATGAGGCCCAGATCATTCAGGGAACCAGCAAGGATACCCGGAGAATATTTGTGATGAAATCGGCAGACGATGGCCGGTCCTGGTCCAAAGCCAGGGAGATCACCAGCGATGTAAAACTGCCGGAATGGACCTGGTATGCTACAGGCCCTTGCAACGGGATTCAGCTGCGTTCAAAAAAATACCGTGGACGATTGATCGTCCCTTGTGACCATATTGAGGCGGGTACAAAAAAATATTTTTCTCACGCGATTTATTCAGATGATGGTGGCGAGCACTGGAAACTGGGAGGCACTACGCCAACAGACCAGGTGAATGAGTGCACAATTGCAGAGCTGCCCGGCGGAAAGCTTTTATTGAACATGCGTAACTATAATTCACTCAGGATCCGTCAGACTTCAACCAGTGTTGATGGCGGTGCGAGTTGGAGTGCATTGGTTGGGGACACCACATTGACAGAACCCGTTTGCCAGGCCAGTTTGCTCTGGTATGATCATAAGGGCCGAAAGCCTTTCCTAGCTTTTTCTAATCCTGCATCTGCCACATCACGTACAAAGATGACGGTTAGGATTTCTTATGATGAAGGTAAAAGCTGGAAGCTCAACAAGCTGTTGCATGCAGGACCATCTGCCTATTCCAACCTGGTAGTTTTACCCAATGGCAACCTGGCCTGTTATTTTGAAGCGGGGATTAATAGCCCTTATGAGGGAATAGTATTCAGAGAGATATCTTTTGATGATTTTAAATGATCTTAATAATGAACACAACCCTGAAACGATTGAAAT
>JAHEFC010000351.1:4021-4558 GCA_024640385.1 Sphingobacteriales bacterium | reverse complement strand
AACCTATGCAAAATTCGGATTCAATTACCTGAAAGGCCCGATGGGTAATACAGGGCATTTTGGGTGTGAGCTTTGGATGCTTAAGAAGGTAGAGAGTTAGCTCTTTATCTTTTTCACTTCATATACCGGACTGAATAAATATTCCCGCCCAGTTTTCACTTCCACACATTTATATCTTTTCCTGATCTTAGGGCCACGGGAAAACACTCGGCCATCCTTCAGGGAAAAAAGACCGCCAGGCGCAATTTCTTCTACAAAAAACATGTCTGTCTTACCCTTATCATATTTTCTGAATACCCGCAGCAGCCCGTCTTCCGCACAGCTGCTGGCAGCCGGGTTTCCCAATGAAGATGCAATAGCCGCCCTGATATCAGAAGGAAATACGTTTTCAGTAAGGAACTCTTTCAGCAAAAGGGAAAAGACCTGCTTCCATTCGCGGCCATGGGAAGCAACCCGGTGGCCGTATTTATCAAAAACCAGCAAATGGGCGATCTCATGGATCAGCGTATACAGGAAAGCATAGGGATTCAGATTCCC
>JAHEFC010000351.1:0-4011 GCA_024640385.1 Sphingobacteriales bacterium | reverse complement strand
TCAACCGCATTGCGGTAATCCCCGAGCACTGAACTTCGTTCACGGGTGACCGTTAGATGGATCCTGTGGGTGTACAGGTATGTGGAGACCATTTCATAGGTTCCTTCCGGCAGGAACTGCTTTAATGCTTCAAGTGGCGCCTGTTGCTTAGCCATTGGTATTCCCTTTCCTGCTCAGCTTCATCAGTGTCTTGATCTCCAGGAACGTATAAACGAGGTATAGAAACATCAGTGTGAACAGTCCGGGTTTGTTGAGATTGTTTTTGGCATAAAAAGCATATCCGAAAACGGCAATAGCCACAATGAAGAATTTGATCATAAAACTGCCGTAGATCGAACGAAGGAAGGCCGGCGTAGAAGAGGCTTTCATACCCCGGTTGAGCAGTACAAAAGAAAGCATAGTTATACCGAACAATATGATATTGCCGATGATCAGCATATCAACATTGAATTCTTCACTTGTGAGAGATCGGCGGAAAACAATGATCAATGCATTGAGAAAGATAAACAACAGGATGATCGGACGCGCGGCCCCTTTCAACATATTTTACTTTTTTGAACTGTTCCGGATGATACTGTATATCATCCCTGAAATTACGAGCAAAGGTAATACCCAAACCCATACGGGCATAGGCCAGTTCAACCATGCATCGGCTTTCAGTCCGGCAAAAACGGCAATACCAATGCCAGCCAGGAACTGGAAAGCCATCCCTGCGTACTGCATCATCAGGTTGTTGGAGTTCTTCTGCTTATTTGGCAATGGCATGTTTCACTTCCTTGGCCATTTCCACTACACTGGCCTCTCCCATCTGACATTGGCCGTTGAAAACAACCGTAGGCTCGATCTGTAATTTCCCCGCCCTGATATCGCCCTTGATTATGGCATTAGACCTCAGGTTCAGCAGTTCCTTGACAGCGATCTTACCCTCAACACGGCCCATGATGTCGGCCTGCTGGCCTTCAATATCGCCCTCCACTACCCCGTCCTGGCCGATCAGGATCTTCGCAGAGCCGCGGATATTGCCCTTTAACACACCATCTATCCTTACGTCACCATTACTTACAATATCGCCGGTAATGGTGGTGCCGGTGCCGATCAGGCTTGCGCCAGAAGGCATCGTTGCTTTTTCGTTTTCAGATTTCGAATTCTTGTTAAACATGTGGTTTCGGTTTTTCAGTCTGTTGACTTTTCAAGATTTGGAAGGTCCAGTGTCGATGTATCTATTTTAGCGGGGACATCCCCGTTCAGAACTTTTTTAACATTATCCCAATAGGCGTCCTTATACCTGATCTGCTGCTCCAGGGAGTCTGCCCTGATCTTCATATTGATCAACTGCCTTCTTTCCGCCTGGTCGCCATAACCAGGTATATAATATTTCAAGGGGGTGAAAACGATCAAAGCTACCGTCAGCCCCACCAATACCACAAACACCGAACTCAGGGCTATATATACGCTTAACCGCGTGAGTTTGAAGGTTGCTACCTCCTCATAGGTGTCGTCGTTCATGATCACCAGCCTGTACCTGTTCCTCAGCCTTTGCAGCGTAGCCTTGGTATCTATCAGTTTCGCCATTCCCCGTTTACTTATACGGCAAAATACTGCAATTTATTGTTGGCAGAATAATTGGTTATATTTGAATCCCAGAAAATACTAATGTTCCGCCCCGTACGTTATATTTAACATACAACTTCAACAAAATCAGCCGATTCGACTTTAATTTTACCCTAAATCATTGACTCGTTGACCGTAAGCACTAAATCCACACCCGGCTGGTGTACTATCCTGGTATTCATGCTGCTGCCCCTGCTGTCTTTTGCACAGCCAGGAGCCTCTGTGAGCCCGGACAAGCCGAAAAAATATGAAAATAGAGTGCTGGCTTCGGAGAGATCTTCCGAAACCAAGTTCAACATTGTCAAAAAAGCCAATCAGAACCTGAATACCCGCTATAATTTCTTCTTCAACACTGAAAGGAAACTGACGGATATCCTCACCAATGCCAAAAGTAGTTTCAGGGACGATTACGGATACCTCCTGCCGTTTTACAATTTCCGCCTGGACGAAACCGCTGCCCAGCAAAAAGACCTCGATTCCATCAAGATGAAGTGTAACGATGCCATCCTCCTGCACGATCTCAGGAACGACTGGGTGGACGACCTCTACCTGATGATGGGAAAAGCCTATTATTACAGCAAGAATTTCGATTCCGCCGCCATCGCTTTCCAATACGTCAACTATGCTTTCCAGCCCCGGACCAAAGAAGAGATCGGGAACATCAAATATGTAGGCAGCAATGCCAATGAAACCGGCAACGTCTATACCATCTCCACCAAGGAAAGCAAAAACCCGGCAACACAGTTATTGGGGCACACGCCGGCAAGAAATGAATCTCTGCTCTGGCTTACCAAAGCACTGATAGAAAAAGAACATTACGGAGAAGCCTGGGGCCTGATCGAAACACTCCGCAAAGATGCCAACTTCCCGAAAAGACTCTATAATGACCTTAACGAAGTGACAGCCTACCTGTATTACAGGCAGGAATCCTGGGATAGTGCAGCCTCCTACCTGGAACGCTCCTTGGATATCGCATCCAGTATCCAGGAAAAAGCAAGATGGGAATACCTGCTGGCCCAACTGCACGAACTTACCAACGAACCCGAGCAGGCAGATTCATGGTACAACAAGGCCATTACGCATACTACAGATCCCATTTTGGAAGCCTATGCACGTATCAACCGCATCAGGCTGGTGGCTGGCGACGATGAAGACAAGCGGATCGACATGAATATCGCCGAGCTGATGAAAATGGTGAAAAAGGATAAATACGAAGAATATAAGCACATCATATATTATGCCGCAGCAAGAATGGAATTATCGCGTAAGCATTACGAGCCGGCAATGGAATATCTCAGGCTGAGCGGGAAGAACAGTACCAACGATCCGGTTTTCCGTAACCGGGTATTTCTCGACCTGGCTGAGATCGCATTCGACCAGAGAGAATACAAGATGTCGGCCATCGGTTATGATAGTGTCGATATCAATGACCCCGCCATACTTGAGCCGGATAAGATCCAGGAGAGAAAACTGCTTCTTTCGGAAATCCTGAAACACTATGAAACCATCAGGGTGGAAGATTCCCTGCTCCGCATTGCCAATATGCCGGAAGCTGACAGGGAGGCTTACGTGAAGAACATGGTGAAGAAGCTGAGAAAAGAAAAAGGACTGAAAGAAGAAGCCGCCGCCGGCGCCAGTTATATGGGTGGGGTAAGTACCGTGATCGACCCTACCAAACAAGACCAGCCCGCTGATCTCTTCGCTCCTTCCGGCAAGGGCGACTGGTATTTCTACAATACGGCCATGAAGTCAAAAGGCAGCAGGGAATTTAAAACCATATGGGGCAACAGGCCCAATGTAGACAACTGGAGAAGGGCAAAAGCCATATCCCAACAGGCGCTGGCCATGCAGCCACAAACGCCTAAAGAGGTACTGCCAAATACAAGCACTACCACGGTCAACAGTAAAACAGCGCCAACGGAGCTTACAACTGAAGCATTGATGGCCAACATACCACTTACACCTGAACAAGTCAAGGCATCAAATGATTCGATTGCATTCGCTTTGCATTCCCTGGGAAAAATATTCATGGATAAAACAGGAGACTGCGAATCACTTATCCCCAACAATGAAACCCTGTTGAACCGGTACGCACAATCCGAATATGCAGAAGAAGCCATGTTCCAGCTTTACTACTGCAACATGAAAAATGGCAATATAGCCAGGGCCAATTTCTACAAAGATTATATGGCCAAAAACTACGCACAAAGCAAGTTTGTGAGAATGATCAAAGATCCGGTTGCCGCAGAAAAAGAAGCCAAAGCATTTGAAACTGCAGCCACCAAAAAATATGATGAAATTTATAACAGCTTCATTGAAGGTGATTTCAACAAAGCATTGGAGGAGAAAAAGAAAGCCGACAGCATATACGGAGAAACTTTCTGGACGCCCCAACTGCTG
>JAHEFC010000350.1 GCA_024640385.1 Sphingobacteriales bacterium | reverse complement strand
CAAAAACAGGATTTCTTGCACCATTCTTATAATATAAAACAAACATGATACAAGCAGAATTACTGAAATTATTCATACGTAATACTTTTGCGCTCTACAACAACAGGCAAACAAAAACTTATGAAGAAAATCTCCCTGCTCATCGTATTCGCTGTTTTTTTAACCTCCCTATCTGCATTTGCACAGAAAAAAGAAGTTGGAGGTGAAATATCCTTAGGTGCCAGATTTGGAGGAACGGTAGGTGCAACACTAAAAAGACATGGTGCTTATAATAAGTCGGCCATTGAATTCATAGCCCAGTTCAAGAATTTCGACGATTCCAACCCCGACCTGGAAGGATTTTCCCTTACGGGTTTGTATCAGAAACTGGCTCCTTTATCCGGCAGCAGTCAGCTCTCGGCACTTTTCGGCGGTGGCCTGAGCATGAATTTCGAGAGAGATTTCAACCTTGGCGTCAGCGGCATGCTGGGATTTGACTGGAGGCTAAAGAAACTGCCGGTCACACTGCAGGTAGACTGGATGCCTACCTATTTCTTTATCAATACCAGCGAATTCACATTCAGCAACGCTGCGATCAGTGCCAGGTATGTGCTCAACAGAAGAAGGTATGCCAGGAATTGACAGTGCTCAAAGTCAATTAACCGTAAAATATGACCTTCAAAATCAGATGATCTAACTTAGACCGGTCCTGGGGGTCTGGAAATATATTCTGACCCAAAATTTTCTTTCTATAACAACCATTTATTTGAACACAAAAACTAAGACAATGAAAAGAATCGTAGCATTATTAATGGTCACCACCTATCTTGTTGCGTGTGGTCCATCGCAGAAAGTGACCAGCTCATGGGTCAACAAAGATTTTAAGCCAACAAAAAAAGCACAGACCGTTTTCATCATGGTGATGACGCAGAACCAGGCCAACAGGAACATCATCGAGACTGACCTGGCCAAGGCCGCTGAAGCAAAAGGACTGAAAGTGTATAAAAGTTCCGAAATTTTTGCGCCTAATTTCCAGCGTAATGAACTCCCTGATAAGCAGGTGATCATCGACAAAGTAAGACAACTTGGATGTGATGTGATCCTCTCAAGCCACCTGGTAGACAAACAATCCGAAACCAGGTATGTGCCAGGCACAACAACCTATATGCCTTATGGCGGTTACGGATACGGCTGGGGCGGGTATTATGGTTCAATGGGCAGCTATTACAATAACCCGGGCTACTACACTACAGACAAGACCTATTTCATGGAAACAAACATTTTCGATGTTGCCACTGAAAAACTGATTTATTCTGCCCAGTCAGAAGCTTACAACCCAACCAATGTGTCAAGCTTCAGCAGGGATTATACCCAGGTGCTGGTAGACAGGGTCAACAAGGATTTAATTAATAAGAAATAATACAATGAAAAATATACTCTGTTTTATCATTTTTGCTTTCGTAGGATTTGGAGCAATGGCCCAATCTGCCGATGAACTGGCACAGATCCGCCAGATACTTGGTAAAGAGAAAAAAGATCTGATCAAACAATTCATGAGCCTGAATGAAGCCGATGCGGCAAAATTCTGGCCCCTGTACGACGAATACAGTGAGAAGAGAAAAGCCCTGGCCGACGACAGGATCAATATATTGAAAGATTATGCAAATCAGTATGCAGGTTTAACTGATGATCAGTCTAAAGCCCTGGGGAAACGTTTTTTCAAAAACGAATCCGCCATACTCAATTTGCAGGAAAAATATTTCAATAAGCTTTCCAAATCTGTTTCACCGCTGAAAGCCATGCAATTCATGCAAGCGGAAATTTACATTCAGACAACACTCAGGTCAGCGTTGCAGGATGCCATCCCGTTTATCGGGGAATTTGAAAAATCTAAATAATAAATCATGAAAAAAATATTAATTGCAATTGCTTGTTTTATTTCCATTAACGCTGCTGCACAGGGCGTGAAGATCAACGCATATACAAATTACGTTTTTGACGACCAGGTTGATTCTTACTACGACAATTCCAGTTATTTTGATGGCAAGATCAAAGGCGGTTTTCAATGGGGCGTTGGTCTTCAGTATAACTTCAAGGAGTATTACGGTCTCGAACTCACTTACTATAATCAATCCACTTCTGCTAACGCCAATTACCAGGTGCCAGGGACCGTTGCAGTCAAGAACGGTAATTTTGACGTTACCCTGAATTGGATCATGCTGAACGGTGTACGTGAAATGAGAAAACCAGGTGGCAAATTTGAAGCATTTGGTGGATTGGGTTTAGGTGTAGCCCTCATCAATACCAAGAATGTTAAGACGGGCAATTCTGCTAATTCAACCAATTTTGCCTGGCAGCTCCGCGGTGGCGGCAATATCTGGGTATCTGAAAAAGTGGCCATTAAATTAAATGCCCAACTGCAATCCGCTGTACAGTCAGTGGGTGGCGGATTTTATATCGGTACCGGCGGTACCGGAGCCGGTGTATCTTCTTATTCATCATTACTGCAGTTCGGTCTTGGTGGCGGCCTGGTATTTAAACTCGGCCAGGGATCCTCAGCTGTATCAACAACGCCTGCACAGCAGCCTCAAAAGTTTTAATGAATGAGTAAGCAGATCATTATCTTCTTCGGAATACTCTTCGGTATGGGACTGGGTGCAATTGCCCAGTCCTGGCCCAAAGAGTTTTCCGGCACAAAAGGCAAGCTGGTGATGTATGAGCCACAGTCGCAAAAAATAGATGCCAACAAAGTAAGTGGTGTAATGGCCATTTCTGTTCTTCCTGCCGGGAAAAAAGAGCCGGTTTTTGGAGCACTGTTTTTTGACGCTTTTCTGAACATCGACAGGGACACCAGGAAGTATAGCCTTGAAAGATTTGCGATCCCAGGTCTTAAGTTCTCAGGTAAAACTGATACTGCCCAGGAAGAACAACTGAAGCAATACATTACAGAACAGATCCTGGCTATGCAGATCTCCGGCTCTTACGATGAACTCCTGTCAACCATAGAAGAGTACAAAGCTGAAAACAAGAAGAACGAAAACTTCAGGAACGATCCGCCCGTTTTCATCTACACTACCACTCCATCGGTGTTGATCATGATCGACGGAGAACCTAAGTTCCAGGATATCAAGGAAACTGATCTGAGGCATGTGGCCAACACCGGCTATGTGATCTTTGAAAATAAATCAGACCGTCAGTTCTATTTGTTTGGTGGTGAGATCTGGTACACTGCAGCCCAGATCAAAGGGCCATGGCAGGTTACAAAAAATGTTCCCAAAGATGTAAAGAAACTGTTGGACCAAAACAAAGAGGCCGCAAAAAATGCCGGCAAAATCGAAACTACGGGAAAAGAAACTCCGCCTGCCATTGTGGTTGCCACAGTTCCAACAGAACTGATACAAACCAAAGGTGAACCCCAATGGAAAAAATATGACAGCGTGGATATCAGCATAGAATATGCGGATAATTCGGAAGACAACCTTTTCCGATTGGCGTCAACATTCTATGTATTGAAATCCGGCAGATGGTTCAAGAGTAATACTTTGAATTCAGGCTGGCAATTCCTTCCTGCAGATCAGCTGCCTAAAGATTTCGCAAAGATCCCTTCGGGCTCACCCAACGATATCGTATTATCGAGTGTACCGGGAACTGTGGAAGCACGCGATGCATTACTGGATGCACAGGTTCCTCAGACAGCTACAGTTGATAGGAAAACCGGAGGAAAAGATGTAAAGGTTCAGTACGATGGCCAACCCCAGTATGAAAAGATCGAAGGCACATCACTGGAACTGGTAAAGAATGCTGATAAAATAGTTTTCCGCACAAGCTCCATGCCCCTGGGTTACCAGGGTGGTAAGGCCGTACACGATCAGGCAAAATATTATATGGTTGATAACGGCATTTGGTATGCAAGTTCGAGCCCTGACGGCCCCTGGTATGTCAGTGATACCCGGCCTGCTACTGTAGAAGATATTCCACCGAGTTCTCCGGCTTATAATACCAAGTATGTTTATGTGTACGATTCAACTCCCGATGTGGTGTATGTTGGATACACACCAGGCTACATGGGAAGTTATGTTTATGGCCCTACTGTGATCTATGGTACCGGCTTTTACTATGCGCCCTGGTATGGCAGTATGTATTATCCCTATCATGCCACATGGGGATTCAATATGAATTATAATCCCTGGACTGGCTGGAGTATTGGTTTTGGTTTTTCCACCGGCCCCTACCACTTTGGATTTGGAACAGGTGGATTTTATTTCGGTATGAGCTGGGGCTTTGGCGGGCCAATGTGGGGCTATCCGCCCGGCATGGGATGGTTCGGCCCTCCCATGTACAGGCCACCCTGCTTTTACCCGCACTACCCATGGTATGGCTATAACCGGCCGGGATATGGAGGCGGTTACAGGCCAGGTTACGGAAGTGGCAATATCAACTGGGGCGGCGGCAACCAGATCAATATTGGCGGAGATGTCAATATCAACGTTGGTGACAGGGACAAAATAAACCCCAACATCAAAGGCGGTAATAACCTGTACAACAAAGCCAACAAGCCAGGTGTGTCAACCGGGATCTCCGGCAAGG
>JAHEFC010000349.1 GCA_024640385.1 Sphingobacteriales bacterium | reverse complement strand
CGGACATTTTTGCTTTCCTGAACATATAGTCCAGTTCAACAGCTGTAAACCCTTTGATATGCAGGTCTGGCCTGTGGGTTTTTATCTTTCTGAGCAGATCAGCAAAATAATGAATGTCCATTTTTGGGTGAACACCACCTACGATATGTACCTCAGTGACAGGTTTGCCATTATAACTCTTCACAATATTGAGCATATCGTCAATACTCAGTTCCCATCCTTCTTCCTTATGAGCATAGAGCCTGGAATAAGAGCAGAACTTGCAGGAGAATACGCAAACATTGGTAGGCTCTATATGGAAATTCCTGTTATAGTAGGTATTGTCGCCATGCTTTGATTCTCTTACAAAATTGGCAAGGGATCCCAGGAATGGAAGTGATCCTTCTTCAAACAAGGTGATAGCGTCTTCTTTCGTGATCCTGATGCCATTCCTTACTTTACCGGCAATTTCTAAAAGATCGCCGGATACTGCTTCCAGTGTGAAAACGGCGGGAGCCTGTGATGTGATCATAAATCGGATTTCAAAATTCAGTGCAAAGGTAGGGCTTAAAAGCCTTTTAGCAGCTTTTCGGTGACCACTTTGTCTTTGTAACTTAGTTTTACAAAGTAGATGCCTGAGGCTCTGGAAGAAAGATCGATCTCAAGATAAACATCCCCTCCGGAGCTGGATTTCCGGTATACCAGCTGCCCTATACTGTTAAATACTTCTATGCCTATCAGGTCTTTGGCATCGGGGTAATGCTGGATGATGAACTTCCCGGTGAACGGGTTCGGGGAGATCAGCAGGCCTTTATTTTTCAGCTTGACCGGAACCTGTTTGGAGAAGATTTTGATCTCGTCAAGATAGATATTGTTGATCCCCTGGGAGGTATTTCTGAATACGGTAACGAAACTGTTGTTTCTTCCCAGCAATTCTGTAAGGTATATTTCTTCTGTTCTCCAATCTGACCCCTGGAAAGGAAAGAAGTCGGCAGTAAAAGGAAGCAGACCCTCGCTGATTGTCTGCAACTGTTTACCCCATTTTTTGTAGACCGAAGTCAGGGTTTTTCCGCAGTCTGTTGAAACAAAAATTTCTAAGGTATCTGTAGAAGAGGAATTGGGTTGCGCAGGATCAGCCCCTACAGCAGCCAGTTCAAATCCCAGGAAGATCGAATCCACATTCAGGTAGCTGACCAGCGGACTCACCAATTCATCCTGGTCTCCTTTCAGTTTGTTGTTATAATTATGGAAGAATACAGACCCTGGTATATTTTGGGTACCAGCATTAGATCTTTCCCAGGTCCTGCCTCTGCGTTTATTGATCAGGGTCCATTGAGCGGGGGGGAAGTCCTGGGATTCAAAACTTTGTATTAACGGGATATCATAGGGTTGCTTGACCTGGAATGAGACCTTCAGCGAATCATTCGCACTTTTGTTATCTATGCCCTGATTTGGATTAAGACCATACACCGTTATGTTGTGATCACCAGTAGACATGATAGTTTCAGGCATCGTGATATAACCCACTTGTTTTCTTGCCAACAAGCCCTGCCAGTTCAGTGTACGGAAGATATCGCCGTTGATGTTGTACATGAATGTGGCCGACCGAATGGTATCAACACCCGTATTGGTAAATGCGATCACAGGTTTTAGTGATGTGTTACAGATAAAAGCTGCGGGCTCAGATATGCCGGCAATGGCAAGATCCAGCGCAGGAAGCGATGCGGCATTGATATTGATATCGTCCAGGTAAAGCATGTTTCCGAACCCATTGATGTTGCGGAATGCAATGATGATGCTGGGAGATTTTGCAAAATTATTCAGGTCGATCGCTATCTTTCCCCATTCACTGCTGGTGGGAACAAATCCTGTATTGACATTTCCTTCGCGGGTTGCGATCTCGCGGCTGTTCTTTCTCCATACCGATTGAAAATGATCGCCGCAATCCGTTGAAACCAATACTTCAAGGGTATCCACATTGTCAATATCAAAAATGGCTGCGGCATAATAGAAACTAAGTTCCAGGGAGTCTGATCCATTCAATTTGATCAGCGGAGTACGTAGATCCGCATAACGCGAGGGCTGGTTCTGATCAAAATTGTTGAAGAATACAGACCCTGTCCCGCTTTTCGCTGCATTGGTGGTTCTTTCCCAGTTGGCTGCGGGAGATAAATTGGTCTGCCTTGACCAACCAATGGACGGGAAGAGTATATTTTCAAAACTTTCTGACAGTGGCAGTGATATGCCCTCACCTATTGAGGTGGTTGTACTCAGTGAATCATTTGATCCGTCGTTGTCATTGGCAAGCCCATTGACCGAACTGATCTTTACATGGAAACTTGCATTGCCGGTGGGGAAGATTGTTAGGGGGAGTTTGATCTGTTTTTCTTCTCCTGCATTGAGATTGCCGCTCCAGTTATACGTCAAAACAGCACCGGCATTTACCTGGTAGCTGATGATAAATGAATTGATGGGATTTACTCCCGTGTTCCTTATTGTGACCAGTGGCTCTACCGATGTGTTGCAGGAGCTCTCGCAGGCATTGGGCTGATCTATGGATACCAGCCTGGCATCGGTTTGTTTTGGCTGCCCAAGTTTGATGGAGACGATCCTTGTGCTCCATCCGCTTCCTCCACCATACATTCCACAGAACCAGAATAAAGAATCGTTCACAGGGTCCGGCACCATCTCGCTGTAGTCGCCCCATCGATTGCCGAAACTTCCAAAACCGGTTCCTTTCACGGCGATGGTTTCTTCATAACTCATCGCGTTCAGCGGATCAGAACTGTTTCTTCCGGTATAGCCTATTGAAGCAAATGAAGTGGCACTGCTTACATTATAGGCCATGGCAATCTGTCCAAAACCATTCATTGTGATGGCGCCCATGAAGCGGAATTTATTGGCAGGGTCAGTGCATGGAATGATATCTTGTGGTGCAAAGGTGCCCTGCTGGTAATTCTGCCAGTTTCCACCATTACGTCTCAGCTCATACCATCGCAATCCTGCCACACCGGTTCCAGTGGCATCTACCGTGTGATTGGCTACGATCGATTCGTGGGTGCCGAAATTCCTGTAATAGGGCCTGTTCATCACCCTGTTACTCACCACATCATAACCCTGACCACTAGCCGAAGGTGCACAGTTTCGCGAAATACAGACATCAGACTTGAAAGGCGCAGCCGCTATACTTTGTATTACACCGGCCGTGGATTTAGAAGGGTCGGCAAAATTCACCTTGAATCCCACCAGGCCCAGGCTGTCTGTATCGGTTGCCGAGGCAGAAAAATTATCATCTGAAAAATACAGGAACAATCCCGGTGTGCCGGCAGGAGGAGGAGTTGAGCCGGACAGTGATACGGGACAAAGAGAATTGTATTTGCTATCCGTGTCCACCAGCCTGATCCTTTGAACAGCCGCCACCGGATCACCATTGATCATTTTCACCTTATCAAATGCCCATACCGAATTGCCGATATAGGATCCGGTAAAATCGCGGGTCATACCATACCAGGCATCGCTCCAGTTCGAAAATTTAGGGTAGTCCGGGAAAAAACTCGCATCGGGAAATTCATAGATGTACCAAGCTCCAAGCGGGTCACTGCTGGCAGATACGGCCATGATCAGGCTGTTGACCGCGGTTCCTGTTTTGGATGAATCACCGAATTCGGTCATCACAAACCGGTTGGTCAATTGATCGTACCAGGTGATGCAATCCCCGGCTCCATTATAACTGCTCCCGGGTAACTGGTCCATGAATGCTTCAAGGGATAATTGGCTTCCATTTCGGGAGAAGATCTTGAAATAGGCACTACCGTTTGACCCATTGACCATTTCGATAATGTGGTTTGGCCCTACTGCAATGGTAGGGTCAGCGGGGGATATATTGGTAAAGCCAATGCCGTCGAAACTGATATCGGACGACACATAATAAGATGCCTTGCTTTCCGCGGGCGCATTCAAGTTGGATTTTTCGTTTACCCTGAACCGTTGTTGCCATACGGGATCTGCGCCGGTTGAACCATTATTATGATTGGTCATTTTCGCAGGTTGGATATTACGAGAGAATATGAGCCCTTTTTCATCCCTGGTTCTGATCTTCAGAACGGGATCTGAAAAATTTGGTTTCCATGATGAAAGCCTGGGTGTAATGGTGGTGCGGAATCCCTTTAATTCAATGACTTTTTTTCTCTCCTGCGCATGGGCAGAGATACAAAACAGGGTTATCAATAGAGCAGGGAGAAACTTCATCATTGGTCTTGGTATGCCTGAACCTTAGGGCAGGCGTAAAAATACCACTAAAGACCAATAAATGAAATTTTGTACATAGGAGATGTGGAAGAAAAACCTACAGTAACGCGCCCGCAATACAGGCACACATCAGGCATGCTATGGTGCCGCCAATTAATGCTTTGATTCCCAGTTCAGTAAGGTTCCTGCGTTGGTTGGGAGCCAGTTGGCTGATACCGCCGATCTGTATTCCTATAGATGCGAAATTGGCGAACCCGCATAGCGCGTAGGTGGCGATCAGTATGGATTTTGGATCTGATATATCACCAGCCGCTTTCATTTTGCCGAAACTGATATAAGCCTG
>JAHEFC010000066.1 GCA_024640385.1 Sphingobacteriales bacterium | reverse complement strand
CCATGCGGGCCAATTTCGTTAAGCTTCAGAAAGAAGTCTGGAAGAAAGTAGAACAGGAAAAAGTCAAACTGGGAAAGATCAGTAGCTGGGAATTGTATGAAGTGCTCTATCCTGCAGGCAGTACTGCAGAATACAATTATGTCATGTACCACAAGGTAACAGGATGGAATGCCATTGAAGGGATAAGTGAAAGCAATGATGAGATATTCAGGAAACTATTGTCAAAAGAGCAGTTGGCCATGATGGAAAGTTCCTATGAGATAGAAGAGCTGGCAAAAAAAGAGGTCTGGCAGGTGGAAGATAAAATTGCAAGGGCGGATTATGTACCGCCATCAAAATACCACCTGGCAAATTTTATGAGCATTGCAGATGGCAAATGGGATGATTATATGGAGATGGAAAAAACCCTGGTTAAACCCATTCACGAAGAACAGGCCAGGATCGGGGGCCGCGCCGGATGGGCATTATTGGCGTTGCGTGAACCAGATGGTTCGGCCCGTGCCTACCAGGCCTCCACCATGGACTTCTTCGATCGCTGGGCAGATATTGGCGCTAATGACCTTTCTGATTTTTACAGCCAGATCCATCCGGGAAAAAGCCCCGAATATATTACACGGCAAATTACAGGTACCAGATCATTGATCCGGCAGGAGATCAGGAAGCTCGTGGATTACGTACAGTGACACTGAATAAAGAGAGATAGAGAGGCGGAGAGTCAGAGAGTAAGATTTTTCTAATACTCTGTCTCTCCGCCTCTTTTCCTCTCTGACTCTTTATTTCAGGTGCATACTCTTCTGTATCTCTTCCAAAGTTTTCCCCTTCGTCTCCGGTAAAAATTTCCACACGAAGAAAAGATGCAGGGCCATCATCAGCGTATAAAAAATGAAAGAATAATATCCTCCCATATCACTTCCTTCTACAATGATGGGGAAGGTCCATGATATGATAGCGGCCATGATCCAGTGCGTAAATGAACCCAGTGATCCGCCCTGGGAGCGCACTGAATTGGGGAATATCTCAGAGATGAATACCCAGATCACGGCACCTTGCGAAAATGCAAAGAATGCAATAAACCCGATCAGGTACCAGATCACATTGGGATTGGCCACACCCGCATCCTTGAATGCAAATGCCGTCATGCCCAGGAAAAATATCATGCCGAATGAACCGATGATCAGTAATTTCTTTCTTCCAAACCTGTCGATCATGGTCATCGCCAATAAGGTGAATAAAAGATTGGCGGCACCAATATAAATGGGCTGCAGGTAGGCATCCGCCTTATCGAATCCCGCCATCTGGAAGATCCTCGGGGCATAATAAATAATGGCGTTTATCCCGGAAAGCTGGTTGAACATCGCCAGTATCACGGCAAATGCGATCGGCTTACTATAACGGGGTTGAAAAAGTTTTTCTTTGATATCCGTCACACTGGCCCTGATATCTTCAATGGCCTGTTGCGTATTCTGTTCACCGATCCGATTCATGATCGGTATCGCTCTTTCGGTTTCGTGGTTCAGGATCAGCCAGCGGGGACTTTCCGGAATGGTTCTTACCAAAATGGCGAAAATTCCGGCTGGTATCATCATCACCCCCAACATCCATCTCCAGGAATCCTCTCCTGATCCGGCAAAAAAATAATTCGTGATATAGGCCACAAAGATCCCGAGCACAATGTTCAACTGGAATGATCCCGCCAGGCGGCCACGAAGGTGCGCCGGAGAGATCTCAGATATGTACATGGGCCCAACTACGGACGAAGCCCCAACGGCAACGCCACCAATGAACCTGAACGTGACGAACAGAAACCAGCCACTGGAAAGCGCGCAACCCGCCGCGGAGAGTAAATACATCAAAGCGATCACAACCAGTACTTTCTTACGACCAAATCGCTGGGCCGGGATGCCTGCAATAATGGAGCCGAGTACAGTGCCGATCAGGCTGGAGGCCACCGTAAAACCCTGCCAAAAAGGGGTGAGCGACCAAAGTTGTTGAATTGTTTTTTCAGCACCTGAAATAACGGCGGTTTCAAATCCAAACAGGAAACCCCCAAGCGCTGCAATCAGCGCAATACGTACCGGGAATGAAAGCATTTGTAGCAGATAAGTTGGTGAATGTTGATTTGAATGTACTGAATTTTATTTTTACTTACCTTTCTTGCTTAAACGTTTAAACAGCCATGAACAGCTTGCCATTGTGGGGAATAGACCTCGGTGGAACCAAGATCGAAGGTGTGATACTGCCTTCGCTGAATAACCCCAAACCCATACTCAGGACCCGCATAGAAACAGAAGGACATCTCGGTTATGAGCACGTCCTGAACCAGATCTCAACATTGATCGGGCAAATGCAGGCTGCTTCAGGTCTCAGGCCTAATACCATTGGCTTCGGTACGCCTGGTGTTCTTGACCCAAGGCTCAAGACGATGAAAAACTGCAACAGCACTTCTTTGAATGGCAAACCACTGCAGTGTGACCTGGAAAAAAAACTGGGCATCCCCGTTGTGCTCGCCAATGACGCAAATTGTTTTGCTCTCGCTGAAACACATTGGGGTGTAGTAAAAGAGAAGACCCCTGAAGCGAAAATGGTTTTTGGAATCATTATGGGAACCGGTGTGGGTGGTGGAATTGTTTTCGAAGGAAAAGTATGGGGCGGTAAGCACGGGATAGCCGGGGAATGGGGACATAATTTCCTGGAAGAATCCGGTGGACTCTGTTACTGTGGCAAAACCGGCTGCGTGGAAACTGTTCTGTCCGGCCCCGGCCTGCAGCGTTATTATCAACAGATCAGCGGGATGGAAAAAACGTTGAAACAGATCGTGCAGGACTCTTCGGATCCTTTTGCGCTGAAAACACTGGACAGGCTTCACGAATATTTTGGCAGGGCGGTTTCCGTGATCACCAACATGCTGGACCCTGATGTGATTGTAGTAGGCGGGGGAGTTGGAAATATTGATTCCATTTATACCCGGGGAGTGGAAGCTCTTTCAAAATACATATTCAACAATAGTCTGGATGTACCCATTTTGAAGCCCAGCCTGGGCGACAGTGCCGGAGTTTTCGGCGCTGCGGCGTTGGTAGGGTAACTTTTACGGTTAAACTTTGTTTAACCTGAATTAGCGGATTTACTGATTGACGGATTGTCGGATTTTTATACGCAATCCTATCAAAATTCGCCAATTCGCTAATCCGCTAATTCGCTAATTCGCTAATTAATAAATGCCTATCGCTCAAGTCATACAAGCTTCCAAAGAATTCAAATCGGGCGATTCCATTATTGTGGCGCTTAAGCCTTCAAGTATGGAACTCGAAACGGGTAAGCTTACCCTGATCATTGGCCCCTCCGGATCCGGCAAAACAACGCTGCTTTCACTTATGGGTTGCGTGATCTATCCCACAACTGGCGAAGTGGTCATAGACGGGGTCAGAACCAGCACGCTTAATGCTAACAAAATGGCGCACCTAAGACTGAACAAGATCGGCTTCGTGTTCCAACAATTCAACCTCATCGCCCCGCTCAGTGCGGAACAAAATGTAATGCTGCCCCTTACGCTGATGGGCAAGGGGCAGGCGGAAGCCAGGAAAAAAGCCAGGGAAGCCATGGAAAAAGTAAACATGCTCCACCGTGCGAAAAGCCTGCCTAAGATGCTCAGTGGCGGCGAACAACAACGTATATCCATTGCCAGGGCCCTGGCGACCGACCCGCCCATCATGCTCTGCGATGAGCCCACCGCCAGCCTCGACACAGAATCGGCCCATACCGTGATGGAAGAACTGAAAATGCTGGCCAATGAAGGCAAGGCCATCGCCATAGTTACCCACGACATGCGCCTGAAACCCTATGCCGATGAGATTATCTATGTATCCGGCGGTGAAATAAGTAAAAATGAGATCATTCAAACCATTTGACGTGAAGAAACTCTTAGCCATCCCATTTCTGTTCCTCATGATAGCCTGCGGTTCAAAAAAGGAAGAACAGGTCCCGGCAACAGCAAAAGACAGTTTAATTGTACCAGATGTGCAAAAAGTTGCCGGAATTGGTAGGATAGAACCAGAGTCGGGATTAATAGAGCTGTCCAGCGACCAAGCCGGGCTGATCAGAAAGATCCTGTTCAAAGAAGGGGATACCGTTAAAGCCGGGCAGGTGTTGCTGCTCCTGGATAATTCGGTCCAGGTTTCACAGGTAGCCGACGCCGGCAGCAGATTGCAGACAGAAAAAGCACAGTTGGATGTGGCGAAAGCGAATATCGAAGACGCTGAGATCAATCTCCGGAAAGCAGAACAAGACCTTGAAAAAACCCGCCGCCTGGTAGAGAAAAATGCCGAAACCAGGCAGAAGATGGACGATGAAGAAGCTGATGTGAAAAACAAACAGGTCGCCCTTGAAACCCAGAAAGCCAATTTCAGGGTGGCTCAAAAACGAATCACAGAGATAGAGACCCAGATCAATACGGCAAAAACAACTGCCGGGAAATACACTGTATCGGCGCCAACCAACGGACTGATCCTGGAATTGATATCAAAGCCCGGTGAAGCCATTACAGCAGGTCAGTCATTCGCCCAATTGGCTCCTGCCGGGAGGATCACCGCTCTTTGCGAAATAGACGAACTGTTTGCCGATAAGATCAAAACGGGCCAATCCGCCTTCATCCGGTATAAAGGCTATGCCGATACTGTCTCATCCGGCACGGTGATCTATACTGCACCCTACCTGAAAAAGAAATCCTTATTCAGCGACCAGGTAGGCGAGAAGGAAGACAGGCGGGTGCGGGAAGTGAGAATATTATTGAATAACCAGGATCTGCTGATCAACCGACAGGTTGAATGTGTGATCAATATCAAATAAACACTATGCTCCGTTACGCCTGGCAATTCATGAAATACGACAAGGCCAAAAGCCTCGGCATCGTAATAGGCATCGTGATCAGTATTTTCCTGATCGGCCAGCAAACGGGCATCTTCCTTTTTCTTACCGGCGCCATGAAAGCGCTGGTCACCAATTCAAATGCAGATCTCTGGGTGGTTGATAACAAAACCATAAATGCCAATGCCCTTGGTAAACTTGATCAGCGTAAACTGTATGAACTGAAAAGTATAGAAGGAGTAGATAAAGTCTATCCGGTTGTTGTGGCTGGTGGTACGGCCAGGTTTGACGATGGCACAACAGCAGGCGTTCAGATCATTGGCAGCGAGGCGCCATATACCAAGATCGGATTGAGGCCAGAGAAGATCGTTGCCGGGAACATTAGTAATATCCTGGAAGAAGGCGCAGTAAGTGCCGATTATTACGATCGGAATACACTGGGTGGCGCGGTGCAGGGAATTAATTTCGAGATCAATGGTAAAAAAGCTTTCATCGCTGTTCAGACAAAAGGCGTGCGGGGCTTTGGTGGCATCTTCATGTTCACCACCATTGAAAAGGCAAGATACTATGGCGCCCTTCCCAACAATACCATCAGTGCCCTGCTCGTAGATGTTAAGCCGGGTACCGATCCGGCCATCGTCAGGGAGAGGATCAACAAAAGTATATTCGGTGTGCGCGCCTGGAGATCGCAGGATTTTTCGCAGTCCACGGTGAACTTCCTGTTAGGGAACAGCGGGATCGGCTTCAGTATCGGGTCATTGATCGTATTTGCATTGATCGCGGGTTTCTTCATCATCGGCCTTACCATGTATTCCGCCGCGCTTGACCGTATCAAAGACTATGGTACACTCAAGGGTATTGGCGCTACCAACGGGTATATCACGCGATTGATCCTGCTGCAGGCATTTCTTTTCGCGCTGGTTGGGTTTGTGATCGGCTATGCCCTGATGGAGATGTTTCGCCAGGCGATTGGCAAGGCTGGAACTACATTCGAATATTCACCAACGATCATTGCCAGTTTCTTTTTTATCACGCTACTGATATCCATAGGCGGGGCTGCCTTTGCCATAAGGAGGGTTGTTTCACTCGAACCCGCTTCTGTATTCAGGGGCTAAACCAATTGATATGCAAAAGATCTCAATCTTCTTCATATTCCTGTTGCTATCCGCTCTGCTCGCTGCCCAGGAAAAGGCTGTGATCACCATGACGCTGGACGAGGCTTTGCAGATCGCAAGGAAACAACAACCCGACCTGCTGAATGCAAAGCGCAACATTGCCTATGCCGAAGCGGCTACACGGGAAGCCAAGTCTTCTTACTACCCGAAGCTAACGGCAGAAGGAGATTATCGCTATAATCCCGTTATCCAGACCACGGTGCTGCCATCCAACGCATTCAACCCGGCCAATGACCCAAAAGAATTGGTGCCCATTCAGTTCGGCACACCCTGGAACGGCGCTGTGGGGCTGCGATTGAAACAGGCGCTTTATGAGCCCGAAAAACTGGCTACGGTGAACAGCAGCAAGATCGCCGTTGATCTCGCCAAAGCACAGGAAAAAAGACATTTAGCAGAAAGGGAGGAAGAAATTGTGAAGGCCTGGTATTCCATTATGTTGAGCAGGGCCAAACAGGAATTTTCGGCGCAAGACAGGGTACGAAATAAAAATAACGAACTGCTGATCGCAGAACAATTGAATACGGGCCGTGCACTAGCCACAGATCTTCGCGAAGCTCAATTGAAAACAAGGGAATCGGAGATCAATGAAGAAACCATCGGCCTTGATCTTTACAATGCACAGGTTTATCTGAGTTATGTGATGGGCTATGATTCGGTGCAACTCATCTTGCCGAAAGAAACACTAACCCTCCCTGCTCAAGTACGAAACACAGAACAGATCAGCTCACTGCAATCTGTGGTAGAACAAAGGCCCGATGTACAGGAGCAGAAGATCAATGCGGATGTGGCTGCTCTGCAGCTTGAACAAACCAGGGCGGGAAGATTGCCAACTATCAATCTCGAAGGTTTTCTCGGCGCCAATAACTACACCTTCAACTTCAATCCCATAACGGGATGGTACGGAAATGCTTTTGTCGGGCTCAGCATAAGATATAACCTGTTCAACAGCGGTGAGAAAAAATCGCAGATCGAACAATCCCGGATTGAACTGGAACAACAGAAAGAAAATCTGCGTAAGATTCAGCAACAGGCTTATTATGAAATACTCAATGCCCGAAGGAAGATCGACAACCAGGTAAAACAGGTGGACCTGCAGCAACAGCGCCTGAAAGTGCAGGAGGAAAAGATTGGGATCGTCCGCTCCAGGCTGCAGGAAGGTCGTGCGCTTCCGCAAGACCTGCTCGAAGAAGAAACCAAACTCTCAGAGATCCGCGACAAACTTTACCAGAATCTGCACGACTGCCTGGTAGCGGTTGCCGAGTATAACAGGGCGAGCGGGAAAAACCCTGCGGCAATTAACCAATAAAGAATTTAAATTGCTGAAAAGAAATAATTGATGAAGCGTATTGGCTTTGTTTTATTGATACTCGCAGCATTTTTGAATTACCGGACCTCGGCACAATCGCCATTCAGGGAAAAATACAGGCCACAATTCCACTTCACTCCCGAAAAGAACTGGATCAACGATCCCAATGGCCTGGTGTTTTACGGCGGAGAATACCATATGTTCTACCAATACAATCCTTATGGAAACAAATGGGGGCATATGAGCTGGGGGCATGCCGTGAGCAAAGACCTTGTACACTGGAAAGAACTGCCCGTTGCCATTCCCGAAGCCCCCCCTCTCACCATATTCTCCGGATCCGCCGTAGTTGACCCGTTCAATACTTCTGGCTTTGTGCAAAAACTGGGTCAGGTGCCCATGGTGGCGATTTATACCGCCGACATTCCAAATTCAAACCAGTCTCAACACATTGCTTACAGCCTTGATTCCGGAAGAACTTTTACTAAGTTCAACTTCAATCCCGTGCTGGACCTGGAGAAAAAGGATTTCCGCGATCCCAAAGTGTTCTGGCACGAACCCACAAAGAAATGGATCATGGCAGTGATGTGGCCGCATGAGAAAAAAGTTCAGTTCTATAACAGTAAAACATTAAAGGCCTGGACCCTGCTCAGCGAATTCGGCCCGGCCGGCGACACCTCCGGTATCTGGGAATGCCCGGATCTATTTCGGGTACCCATTGCCGGTAGTCCAGGAAAATACAAATGGGTGTTCATGATGTCGCCAGCACCGTATATGCAATATTTTGTTGGTGAGTTCGACGGAACAAAATTTATTAACGAATCGGCCACCGATAAGATCTACCGGCCTGATTATGGTCCCGATTATTATGCAGCAATTGTATACAATAACCTGCCGCCGGGAATTGCACCCGTAAGCATCGGATGGGTAAACAACTGGCAATATGCCGGTGATATCCCTGCGGGTGAGTGGCGGGGCGCCATGTCGTTACCTCGTAGCCTGAGCCTGAAACGGGTAGGCGCAGAGTGGATCCTTTTGCAGAACCCGGCAGACGAACTGGCATCTCTTAAAAAGAAAGACGTACAGCTGAATGCTGGCCAGGAGATCGCGCTCGAAGACCAGAGTTTCATGCTGGAGTGGCAATGGAGCGCCAATGCAGCCGGGGTGCAGGAAATAAGCCTCGGTGATAATGAATTGGTGATCAGTTACAATGCTTCTACAAAAGAAGTCGGCTTAGACCGCAGCGGCTCTAAGGGGTTTGACCATGCAGCATACAGATCGAACTCAGTATACAAAACAATATTTCCGGGCACACCCCCGGCCAACCTGAAATTCAGGCTTTATTTTGATGAAAGTATTGCAGAGCTCTATGTTGGCGACGGTGAAGTGGCGATGACCGCCCAGGTATTTGCAGGCGGGCCCATGAACAAGATCCGGTTTGCTCCGTCAGGAGCCGGCCAGGCGCTGCTTTATCGGGACCTGGAAGGATACAGATAGAAAGAAAGATAAGGCCTTCTTGTAAAGATCTTGCTACAAGAATGCTCTCTATCTCTCCATTTTTCTATTTAACTATCTTAATTTGGTTGAAATGAACGGCAAGAATTACTTAAAGATCCTGGGGCTTCCACAGATATTCGGTACACAGAGGACCAAAGAGATCCTTAATGTTAATCCAACCGTTCTGCCCATTCGTGAAGAGGCCAAAGAGATCCGTGTTTTTGTTTATGATTACGATGCGGATGAGATCGCCCAATTTGAATCAGACAAGGTGCAGGATTGTTTTGACTATAAGTTTTCCAAGAAACTGAGCTGGATCAACATAGACGGTTTACGGAAAGCTGATGTAGAGGCGGTTGCTCAGCATTTCGAAATACACTCGCTGCTGGTTGAAGACATTCTCAGTGTGAACCAGCGCGCCAAAATGGATGAAGTTGAGGGGCGAATGCTTTGTGTGCTGAATATGCTTTATTTCAACGACACAAAAAAAACCGTAGAGACGGAACAGATCAGCATCGTGCTGGGTGAAAACTTTGTGATATCGTTCCAGGAAGACGCAAGCAGGGATGTGTTCAACCCCCTTCGCCTTAGACTTAACATGCCCAAAAGCCAGATCAGGGCAAGGCCGGCCGATTATCTCTGCTATGCCATGATAGATCTTATCGTGGATAATTACTTCCTGGTAATGGAAAAGCTTGGGGAACAGATTGAAAGCCTGGAAGAAGAACTGATCAGGAAGTCTAATAACAGGTCGTTGATCCGGATCAACCAGCTCAGAAAAGAGCTCATCGTATTAAAAAGAAATATTGCACCGGTTCGCGATATGCTGAATGTTATCATCCGCAGTGAAAGCGATCTGCTGGAAGACAAGACCACAAAATATTTTAACGATGTCTACGACCATATTTCGCAGGCCTTTGATCTTTCTGAAAACTACAGGGATATCATGATGAGTATGCAGGATCTGTATATCAACAATGTCAACCTGAAACTGAACGAAGTGATGAAAGTGATGGCCATTGTGACCTGTCTGCTCGCGCCGGCTACAGTGATCGGCGGAATATTCGGAATGAATTTCGACATCATCCCCTATGCTCACCACGAGTGGGGATTTTATTTCGCCGTGGGCATGATGCTGCTGATTCCGATCTGGATGTTATATCAGTTCCGTAAGCGGGGGTGGTTTTAAATTCAATTCTTCTTCTTATAAACGGGAACAGTTGAACACGGCTCTCCGTACATCAGCGATTTCACTACAGGTGTAAGTTTATTGGTGATCTCGACATATACGTATTCACCAACATTAAGATCCCCACAACCCTTGATTATTACTCGTTGATCTTTGTAATCAGCGCTGTTGATCTCGCGTATCTTTTCTATGAATAGTTGCTTTCTCAATTCTTCGGTAGATCCCGAAAAAACCCTCCCTGCAATACCACTCAGGTTGGAGCTAACCAGCATATATGCCCATAGCGGTATGATGGCATCAGCAGAACAATACACAGC
Organism: Sphingobacteriales bacterium; assembly: GCA_024640385.1. Lineage (GTDB taxonomy): Bacteria > Bacteroidota > Bacteroidia > Chitinophagales > Chitinophagaceae > Pollutibacter. The sequence continues at coordinate 2,802 of JAHEFC010000066.1, read as the reverse complement.
CACCTGCTTATCCCGAAAAGCTTCCCAATTCAGGTTTTGCAGGGCTGCCCTGAAATCCTTTTCCTTAAGGATCATTCCCATGAACAAGTATTCTTTCAGATCAAATCCCAAAATCTCATCTTTCGGATAAAAATCCTCCAGATCCAGCGTGATCAAACCGCTTTCCGCCACTTTATTTACAATGGTGTCCATACTGCAAAGTTAATGAGTTAATGACGAAGACGCCTAAATCCCCCCAACCCGCCCCGACCCTGCCGCGGTCCCCCCACATTCCCCACATTCATCACATTCCCCACATTCCCCACATTCCCCACATTAAAAAAGAGGCCCCTTCTGCAGAGGGCCTCTTTCGATTTCTCATGTTCCAACAAAGTTAAAATCCAGCAGCCCGCCTGGTGTCTTCTATTTTTGCCGCTTTTTTAAGCGCCTCGAAGCTGCCATAGGTGCTGTATTGTTTCATTTGCATTTGCATGCTCTTGCGCTGAGATTCAACATCCGCAGCAAGATTAGGCAATGCACCTACTGAATTCGTCCTTACCGCAAATACACCCGTCTGGCCATCGATCAATCCCGATACTTTTGACAGGTTAGCCTTATTGAATGCGGCACCAATTACTTTAATTTCAGGACCTACATTAGGAACAAACTGGTCACCAAAACGAAGGGTGTCTACCTGGCCAACCTGCTGCTGGGTTGCTGCAGCAATAGCCTCCAACGTGTTTGCATTGCCGATTTTAGTTTTTAATACCTCTGCTTTTTTCTGGTTCCTTATCAACGGTTCAACCATAACACGCGCTGTTGCGGCAGACTGAACACCTTCTTCATACGATCCCGTGATCACTGCTACAACATATTTGTCTTTGAAATCAAATGGTTCCGAAACAGTACCCACTTTGTTTTCCCAGATCCATTTTACAAAAGCACGTGATGGCATTCCGGCAACTGTGTAGTCTATTTCTTTAATATTGTCGGCAAGCCTCTTGTTGATTCCGTTCTTGGTAACGTTGGCGTCAAAAGATTTAATATCACGGCTGTTTCCTGCAAACTGGGTTGCGGCCGAAGAAGCCGCATTATCTGTTTCCACGCTGGAAAGAATGGGCTTGGCGATATATGCTACTTTATACGCCTCTTCAAAATTCTTCTGGCTCATCACTTCCATAATGTGATAACCGAATTCGGTTTTCACGATATCGCGGCTGCCGGTAGGCTTGTAGAAAGCATAGTTGTAAAACTCTTTGGCCAGGTTAAGGTCTTGTGATGAAAAATTATATTCGCCGCCATTATTCTTGCTTCCTTCATCTTCACTGAATGTTGCAGCCATTGTTCTGAAATCAGCACCCGCTTTGATTGCAGCGAAAAGGCTGTCCGCAGTATATTTTGCAGCACTGTCTGTGCGCTTTGCCTGTCCTGTTCTTGGATCAACAACGCCGATCAGGATATGTCTCACTTTAACTGAATCGGGTACAGACCTGACATCGAGTTTCTTCGCGATCACATATGATCCTCCATCGAGGTAAGGTCCAACCACACCGCCAACAGGAAGCGAAACGATGCTGTCCTTCGCGTCCATGGCCAACCTGTTCTTGAGTACAAAACCATCAAAGAAAGGAATGCTGCTTCCGTTGCGGGCAACGAACGCTTTTGCGTCCGCAGTATTTTTCAACTCCTCTTTCAGGCTCTCCAGTTTGTTGTATACTGCAGCACTGTCTGCGGAAGAAGGGTTTGCATCAAATGTAACGTAGGCGATGCTCCTGGTTTTCTCCTGCTTGAATTCTTCTTTATGTGCCTGCACAAATTTATTGATGTCGTCATCGCTTACCCTCACTGAACTGTCCGGTACGGTTGAATAGGGAACATATACATAGTTCATGGAAACAAACTGGCTATTGTCCGTATTCATCTTCTCGATCATCCATTTTGGAATATAGCTGGCCTGACCTATCAGGGAACTATATTTTTCTGCGAGTTGCCTAACGATCAGGGGTTCGATCAGCTGGTTATTCACCATATTCACCTCTTCTGACTGTTTGCTTTTCTTCACATTGGCAAACCAGGTACGGGCGGCCTGAATATTGAACTGACCCGTGTTTGGATCTGTAAAAAGCTGTTTGAATTCCTGCGGAGCATCGTTGCTGAACAGTAATTCACTCATTTCTTTCGCGGTGAAAGAAAGTCCCAGTTTATTGGTCTCGGTCTTGATGAGATTCTCCTGGATATAGGTATTCCAGACGCTTTCAATAATATTCTGGGTCATCATCTCGCTGCTCTGTACCCCCTGCTGGCGATTGGATTCCTCCATCAGCCTTACCTTTTCATTGAATTCCCTGGCGTCAATGGAGGTACCATTAATGGATCCAACGGTTGATGAAGGGCCTGAGAATAAACCACTTGTTCTGCCAATAAAGGCATCCTGTACCAAAAAGCCCAAAAGGCTTATGGCTATCAGGCCTGTCAGGAGTACGGCGGATTTATCACGCAACGACTGGATAATCGACATAATAGTATATATATTTAAAAATGGAGGGCAAAAATAGGTGAATTTGTGTTTATCAACAAACTGTGGAAAACCGGCCAAATCTGCACAAATACTGGCTTTACCCTGGTGTTTTCATCCTTTTTCCACCGTGACATGTGGATCCCTTGGAGGTAGAAGAAAATAACTAACAGAAGATGTGTGAATAACGGATTTTTCGGTGGAAAACACCGCAAAGTGACGGTGGAAAATGTGGATGCAAGGGCAGTAAAAAGATTTGGTGACCGGGGATTTTAACCCATATGGTTAATTATAAATTCTTATACCTC
>JAHEFC010000001.1:9504-38145 GCA_024640385.1 Sphingobacteriales bacterium | reverse complement strand
CAACCAAGAAAATACAGAAGCCCAGGATCAATCTTACTTTCCGGACCATAGTGGAATAGCTGTTTGATTTGCTTACATTTAGGATTGGCAGATTAACGGATTGACGAATTGAAAAACCCATAATTTTTCAAGATCCGGGAATTCACCAATTCGAAAGCACTTGGCCTTTCATTACACTATGACAATGTCAAATCTCATGGTGGCGATATCTGGTTCAATTGCAAGGAAGGGCAGGGAACTGAGTTCACCGTTCAACTCCCATTGGCATAAATAAAGGAAGATGAAAAAAAACATTACGATTCTGCTGCTCACAATTTTCTCCCTGCCTTGTTATGCACAGCAGTATAATGCAAGGTTTGAAGACCTGACCAGTAACCTGGGTGTGCAAAATATTTATGTATCTAAGTTTCAGCAAGACAAACAAGGCTATCTGTGGATAGGGACAACAGCAAATGGCCTTATGAAATATGATGGCTATTCGGCGACCAAATATTTGTATAATCCTTTCAATCCCAATTCTCTTGCTCAGAATCAGATTTATACTTTCTTCATCGACAAAAACGACATGTTCTGGGTCGGAACACCTGAAGGTTTATGCAAATTTGATCCTCATTCAGAAATATTTACACGTTACGATTCTACATTAGTACCCCGTATGCCCGACCTGGGAAATGTTTCAGCAATAATCCAGGATGATCAGGGGCAACTATGGATTGGCAATTTTGAGGGCAAATTATGGCGCTTTGACATGAAAAAAAATGAATTCATATCCTATACCTCAAAACTGCTTTATAACGAAAATAAAAGCCCGCTGGAAGGCTTTCATGAGTCTATCACTGGTATTTACAAAGACAAAAATGGCTGGATCTGGATAGCCAATTCCAGTGGCTTACACAGTATAGAAATTCAGGCTGGCCAAAAGCGTGGTGATGACAAAATCTCCTTTGCGCATTTCAAAAACGACCCTGTGAACATCAATAGTTTAAGCAATGCAGAATTTTCAAATATATATGCAGATAAGAATGGAGTGGTCTGGATTGCCAACGGTCAGGGTCTGATCAACAGTTATGATCCGGTCACTAAAAAGTTTACCCATTTCTTACCCGATTCATCTACTCTTAAGGGCATCTCGGGTTGGGATTCATGGATGGCGGAAGACACTTCAGGCAACCTCTGGATAACCGCTTACAATGGTCTTTATAAACTGAATAGAGAAAGAACAAAATTCACCCCCTATTCCCAGAACGATCATACAGCCTACGGGCTAAAATCCGGTACAGTTAGTGCTGTTGTCGTTGATGCGGGAAATAACTTATTTGTTAGCACAGCAAATGGAATACAAAGCCTCAACCTGAATCAAAAAGCATTCGGATTGCTTCAGGCAGATACCGATAAAAAGAATTCATTAAGCAATAACAAAATTACATCGGTACTGGAAGATAAATCCGGATACATCTGGATAGGTACGTTTGGTGGAGGCGTGAATAAATGGGATAAGAAAAACGGTACAATTATACAATACCAATATAAACCAGGGAAGTCTAATGGCCTCGCCAGTAATTATGTGCATGCTATTTTGGAAGATGTCGATGGAAGTCTGTGGATAGGAAATAGTGAATTTTTATCGCATCTGAATACAAGAACCGGAATATTTGAAAATTTCAACAGCAATTCCAGAAACCTCACTAACGCTGATGCTAAAAATATTAATGCCCTATGCAAAGATGCTGAAGGGTTGATCTGGATGGGAACAGGAAACGGTATCAAAAGTTTTGACCCTACTACCAGAAAATTCACTCATTACTTCTACGAACCTGGCAACCCCAACGGGATCAGCGATTATACTGCCATTGATATACTTGCAGATTCCCGTGGAGATATCTGGGTTGGTACCAACAGCATAGCGTTTAATAAGTTCGACAAAAAAACCGGCCTGTTTACACACTTTAAAAACAATGCACTTGATACCAATTCAATTAGTTCAAATATCGTTAACTGTCTCTTCGAAGATTCAAAAGGAAACATGTGGATCGGTACATCAGGTGGTGGTGTTTGCCGGTATAACTATAAAACAAATACTTTTCATACCCCGGGCAGAAATCGTCAGCTTCCCTGGAATTCAGTTTTCTCAATCCGGGAAGACAATAACGGGAATATCTGGTTGGGTACCAACATGGGGCTTTCCTGTTATCTTCCTTCATTGGACGAATTTGTAACCTATGTTGAACAGGATGGGCTGCAGTCCAGTTATTTTGCGACAAGCGCAATGAGAGACAAAGGTTCCAGCTTCAGGGGTAAAGATGGTATCCTCTATTTTGGTGGGTATAATGGTTTGAATTACTTCGATCCTGCAGGGATCCATCCTAATGATTATATCCCACCCATTGTTATCACCCAGTTTAAGATCTTTGACAAACTGCAACCAGGAAAAAACCAGGACTCGGTAATAATCCTGAACTATAACCAGAATTTCTTTTCATTCGAATTTGCTGCACTGAACTACACCAATTCATCAAAAAATAAATATGCTTACCAATTGAAAGGGTTTGATCCCGACTGGATCTTCAGCGGTTCAAGAAGGTATGCGGGTTATACCAACCTGGGGCCGGGAGAATATGTTTTCAGAGTAAGGGGAAGCAATAACGATGGTATATGGAATGAGAATGGAATTTCTGTAAAACTGATCATCCTTCCGCCCTGGTGGAGAACCTGGTGGGCCTATGCCATATATGGATTGATACTGATCACTGGAATTTGGGCAGTGGATCGCTATCAAAAGCGAAGGGTCATACTGGCCGAACAGGAGAAAGCGCAAAAAAAGGAACTGGCACAGGCAAAAGAAATTGAAAAAGCCTACCGTGATCTGAAAACAACTCAGTCTCAACTTATTCATTCTGAAAAAATGGCGTCCCTTGGAGAACTCACTGCGGGTATTGCGCACGAGATACAGAACCCGTTGAACTTCATCAATAATTTTTCTGACGTGAATGAAGAATTGCTGACAGAAATGAAAGATGAGCTAAGCAAGGGGAAAATAGAAGATGCCCTGGCATTGGCTAATGATGCAATAGAAAATCAGAAAAAGATAAATCATCACGGCAGGAGAGCCGACGTGATTGTAAAAGGTATGTTGCAGCATAGCCGCAGCAGCAGCGGACAAAAAGAGCCCACGGATATCAATGCGTTGGCAGATGAATACCTGCGCCTTTCCTACCACGGTCTTCGTGCAAAGGACCAATTGTTCAATGCAACATTAAAAACAGATTTTGATGCATCAATTGGAGCTGTCAACATCGTTTCGCAGGATATTGGAAGGGTGATCCTTAATCTGATCAACAATGCATTTTACGCGGTTGATGAAAAGAAAAAATCCGGAACCGTGAATTACGAGCCAACTGTTTCGGTGACCACACATAGGGATGGCGATAATGTTGAGGTCAGAGTAAAAGACAACGGCAATGGAATTCCCCGGAAAGTATTGGACAAAATATTTCAACCTTTCTTCACCACCAAACCTACCGGCCAGGGAACAGGATTAGGACTGAGTTTGAGTTATGATATTGTAAAAGCACACGGAGGAGAACTACATGTGGAAACGAAGGAAGGGGAAGGGTCAGTGTTTTCGGTGACACTTCCTTTGTGAGCAGGTGGCAGGAGGCAGGTGGCAGGGATAAGATGGCGGACAGCGATTTAAGGACTGATATACCCCTAATATAAATTGACATTCCTGATCCACTCTGCAACCTGCAACTGTAACCTGCAACCTGCCTATTTACGGTAATTTCTCTGAATTGTATTATATTCAGATATCCTCAATGACACACCCCTCACGGGATAAATGAAAAGGCCACTCGTCATACTGCCATTTATTCTTCTATCGGTATTATTCACCGATGTGGCAGTAGCCCAGGGCACAAGAAATCAGCGTGACAGCTTAATCAATTTACTCTCCAAACAAAACGGAACTAAGAAAACAACCACACTACTTGCATTGGCAAAATCTTACTGGAATATACAAAACGACAGTTCATTTTATTTTGCAGAACAGGCAAGGGATCTTGCCAGCCAAACAGGAGATATAAACAGCAAAGCAGAGGCGCTCAGGATCATGGGTGTTACCAACTGGTATAGGCATATGAGCCGACAGGAGATACAGCCCTACCTGGATGAAGCATTAAAACTCCATAAGGATAAAGGAAACAGAAAGGGAATTGCTGATACATATAATAATTTGGGCAGCTTGTATAAGTATGTGAATGATTTTGAACAGTCGATCAGGTATTACGACTCTTCACTTACTGTTTATAAAGAACTGAACGATCTGAAAGGAGAGGCTGCGGTATTGAACTACATTGGAATATGCTATCAGCAATCGGGTGATTACAGAAAAGCCATTGACTATACCTTACAGGGTTTAGTAGTACGAAAGAAAACCGATGATCACCAGGGTATCATGTTCTCTTATTTAAATGTAGGCAATATGTTTCTTGCCGGCGGACAAACAGAAATCGCTATCAGGTATTATAACCAGGGCATTGCACATGCTGACAGCAACCAGATTACTCCACCTCCCATGGCATTCAATATGCTGGGTAAATCCTATTTGCAACTTGGAAACCTTGAGAAAGCAGCTGAATATCTGATCCCATCAAAAGGCAAATTTGACAACTGGAACCCGGACAAGTTAATGGTTGCAGAACTCTATTATTTATCAGGGCAACCGGATAGCGCCACCATTTATTTCTCCCAGGTGGCTGAACGATGTGAAAAAACAAATGAACATGATAGCCTGGTACAGGCATTGAATGGGTTATCTAGGATATACCTGGACAGAAAAAACTTTTCAAAAGCATTTGAATTGGCTAAAAGGGCGGATCTGGTGGAAGGTGAATTGAATAAAAGAACAGTTGCTAATACGGCTGGGGTACTATCTGAGTTATATGAGAAAAATAATGAGCCTGGAAAAGCTTTGTATTACCTCAAGAAGCAGCACAGCATATTGGATTCACTGATCAACAGCAATTACCAGAATAAGCTCGCATATTTCGAGTCAAAAGCTGATCTGGATAGGTTGGAAGAGCGTATGCAAAATCTTTCGGCGCAGAAAGCCCTGCAGGAAAAATTATACAAACAGGAAAAGCTACTAAGGAATTACCTGATAGGTATTGCTGCATTGATCCTTCTGACTGCATTTTTTGTGATCAGGAATATCAATTCAAAAAGAAGGCAGATCCAAACGCAGAATGAGCTGCTGGACGAACAAAAAACAAATGTAGAGAAAGCTTATAATCATCTTAAAGCCGCGCAGGCCCAGTTGATCCAGTCTGAAAAAATGGCTTCGCTGGGTGAACTTACCGCTGGCATTGCACATGAAATACAGAATCCGCTCAACTTCGTCAATAATTTTTCCGACGTCAATCGTGAACTACTGCAGGAGATAATAGAGGCCGTATCGCGGGGCGATCTGCCTGAAATAAAAAATCTTGCCAATGATATTCGGTCAAACGAAGAGAAGATCCATGAGCATGGGAAACGTGCTGATGCGATTGTAAAATCCATGCTTCAGCATTCAAGGGCAAACACAGGAAAAAAGGAATCCACAGATATCAACAAGCTCTGTAATGAATATTTTCAACTGGCCTATCATGGTTTCAGGGCAAAAGAAAAAGAGTTCAATGTGAAACTGGGTACGTCTTTTGATCCCGCAGCATCTCATATAGATATCATTCCACAGGAAATCGGCAGGGTCCTGATCAACTTGTACAACAATGCATTTTATTCCGTACACGAAAAATTCAGGAGCGCAAATAATTATGTTCCTACTGTTAATGTGGTTACCCAAAAAAATGGTGACTGGCTGGAAATAAAGGTGATCGACAACGGGATGGGGATTCCTGAACATATCCGTAACAAAATTTTTCAGCCATTCTTTACCACTAAGCCTACAGGCCTGGGTACAGGCCTGGGATTATCGTTGAGTTATGATATCATCAAAGCGCATGGCGGAGATATCATTGCGGAAAGCAAAGAAGGTGAAGGGTCGGTGTTTACAGTAAAGCTGCCTGTATCATAGGCGAGAGGCGAAAGGTTTGATGTGGCGAGAGATTTGGTGTGGCGACGCGAATACAAAGGTCGGCGCTTAATACCTGCCACCGCAACCAGCCCCCTGCAACCTGCAACCCGCCACCTGCAACCTGCTACTTAAACGGATTTCCCCACCTCTTATCTTCATACACCCTGGTGCCCGACAATGTTTGCAAAAATGCGATCACGGCATTTACCTCAGGTGCCTGCAGATTCAGCTGTTGCCCGAATCCGTTGGGCCTTAAGCGTGGATCAAGGTTGTTGTTACCGGGAGCGGGATTGATCTGCCCATAATGCCCGATGGCGGCCTGCAGAGACCTGATCACACCCGTATGCATGAGCGGACCATTGAGTGTGCCATCTGTTTTAACGAGATCACGTAAAGATGGAGCCCGGGTGTTGTTGAGGTCAAGTGTATTGCTATTTATGGTACCAATGATGCCATTGTTTCGGCTATTGGGATCGATGTCGAATTCCGGAGCATTATGGCAGGCGTTACACCCAAGTCCTCCCCCGATCCTGACACCCTGCGCATCGAACTGCGGAGGGGTAAGCCAGAGTTGCTTACCCTGGTTTTCCTGGGCGGTAAAATTCGGGAAAGGCTGCTGATCGTTGGGAACCTGCGCACGACCCTGATCGTATTTAGAATCGAAACTATAAATACTCCTCACAAAATTTGCCAGGCTCTCCTGCATTCTTGCTTCCGTGATGGTTTGATCGCCGTAAACAAATTTGAACAACTCCTGGTAATAACCGATGTTCTGAAGTTTAGTAAGCAGGGTGGATAACCCTGGTCTGCCATCTTTACCGCTGAAACCCATCTCCGCATGGTCCTGGATCGGCATGGTGGTTTGAATTTCAAGTGTGGCAGCTCTTTCATTCCAGAAAAATTTTTGTTCGTTGGCAAACCTTGTATTGATCAGCCTCATGGAATGCCGGCCCGTAATACCTGCTTCAACTCCCTTACTTACAAGGCTGGTATCGCTGAAGGCGAATTTCTGCTTGTGGCAGCTGGCACATGAAATACTGTTATCAATACTAAGTGCCTTATCGTAAAACAACACCCTGCCCAGCGTTGCCCTTGCATTATTAAGCGGTGCATTCCTCGCATTGTCTTTGGTGATATAGCCAGGAACGATTTGGCCCGCATAATTTACCAGGTTATTTGGATCGATATTGGCGCCAAAAGCAGCCTCAATGGCGGGATAACCGGTTGTGTTTCCGGGGTTTGCGTTTTCATCTGATTTCGAGCAGCTGACCATCGCAAGGATGAAAACCGCGGTGATCATGAGTACAGTTAGGGACTTCTGCATGGGTGCTTTAGGGTTTGACCGATCTTATTGTAAAAGGTTTACTTCATTAGGATGGATGAATCAAATAAATCCTTCGGTCTGCTCAATATTGTACCTTGGAGGTAAGGACCTTGGAGGTAAGGACTTAAAAATGCCGAGTAAAATCTATAAGTTATTGGTGGTCAGATGTTTAAAATTTTTGTCCCGCCTCTCTTACCTCCAAGGTAAGGACCTTGGAGCTAAGGACCTTGGAGGGAGGGGGGAGATCAATACACGGAAAAAATCCTGATCAGCGGTGGGGCAAAAGCATCTTCAATGATCAGCCGAAGCTTCCGGGTTTGCAGGGGTGACGGCAAAACGCCTATGTATTTATTCCCTATGGAGCTTCCTTCAAACAGGTTTACCCACTTGTTGCCAACCAGGGCCTGCACCCTGAATTTCTTAACGCGCTGACCAGCTGAAATATCTTCACCGATCACAACAGCCCTGATCTGCTGTGAAGACTTAAATACGATCTCATTCTTTTCATCAGCGCTGGCCAATGGTTTACCATATTTACCCGCTACAGCATCTCCAAATTCTTTCAGCCTTGCCAGGTCTGGAGCCGGGACCAGGCCAGCTGTGTCCGGTGTGAGTCCAAGTATCAACGTGGCATTCCTACCCACCGATTTTTCATACATATTTACCAGCGCATCAACCGGGAACAAATGATCTTCATCGCCCGGTTCCCAGAACCATTCATGACGGCCCTTATTCCCCCTCAATGGTGCATCGGCCATGGCAGGAAGATAATATGCCCCCAGGCTGTCGCCATGTTTGGCCAGGTGAAAATCATTCTTCAGGATCTCAGGATACTTGCTGCTCATCATCGAAGGGTAGGGAAAAGTTGACCAGCATGGGTAACCGACAGTTCCCGTCTCTGAACCACCCCATCTTGCTTCAGACAATTGGGCGCTCCAGTAGAACAGGCAATTGGGTTGATATTTCTGAACAATGGGCAACACATTAGGTGCGCCCATGGCGGTATCACCCGCACCACCATCGAACCAGATCTCGAAAAGCTCGCCGTAATTGGTGCAGAGCTCCTTTACCATACCCTCCACCATCTTATTGTAAAATGCCTGTCGTTCTTCTCTCATCTTCCCCATGCCATCCACTTTAAAATCATGTACGCCAAGCAACGCATTCCATCTGATCCCCACATAGATACCCGGTTTGATATCGTGTTTTCTGCAGGCATCAACAAACTCCCTGATAATATCCCCCTTGCCATCACGCCACTTCAGCGCCTTCATACAGTAAGGGTTCACATCTGACTGATACAATGCAAAACCTGTTTCATGAGTTGCCGTGATGATGGCAAATTTTGCACCTGCCGCTTTTGCCGCCAGCACCCATTGTTCAGTATTGAGCTGGCCGGGATTGAAAATATTATGATCTGCAACAGGAGTAAGCCGGTTAGATGCCTGGCCATATTGTTTACCATCAAATACATGCAGGTCGTAATGAAACACTACGCCCAGTTCTGCCTGTTGCCAGGCCAGTTGTTTTTTATTCGGAACAGGAATGTTTTTTTGTGCATTCAAATGCATTGAAAGAAGAAAGAATGTATGGAAGATGAAGAACATGCGCATAACAATAAAAATAAACAATTCCCTTTTTTGCCCTTAAAACAAAAAACCACCTACGTATAAACGAAGGTGGTCGAATTGTTGGGTCATAGTAATTATTCTAACTTCTTTGTATCGTAGATCGCCGACTCCCACTGCAGTTTACCATTCTGGATCAGGTAAGATGCAAATAAAGGACAGTCAACTTTTTTACCGGACTTTTTACTCTTTGCGGTATATCGCGCCCAGATATGCCCGTACTTTTCGCCGGCAGCAGTGGTGACCACTTCAAAAATGGGTTCCCCATAACTGACATTTTCCCAGTTCACCCTGTCGGCTTTCTCAAAGGCCAGCACCTCTGAAACTGGTGTTCCTTTCTGTGTGGTATCGAGTGGCCATTGATTATAAAAAATCACAGCACTGTCTGAGAAACAGGCGCGAGCTGCCTCCCAATCTTCCTTTTCAACTGAAGAGATCAGCTTTTTCATGAGATCTACTTCTGCGCCCGCAAGATCGAGCGTCCCTTTGGTGGAATCCACTGCTATCGGTGATGCTTCTGCCGGCACTGTTTCTGTTTTTGGAGCCTGTGTATTGCAGGCAAATGCGGACAAAAGCATGGCCGCAAAGAAGGTCTTTTTCATCGTTGATTATTTTGTTTAAGGATTATTATAAGATGAAAAAGATATGCCTTTTGCCATCAACCGCAAATACGTGTTCAGCAACATTCGCTACTTGCGGAGCGCAGCCGCCAGTGTGGCATGCGGCGAAAATGAAGGTAATGTGGCCGCTCGCCCCTAATTGGCAGTACAATCAGTTGAATAATTTTTCACTCAAGGCGCTTTGAATCGTGCAGATTCCATTCCCATTGGAGTTTACCGTCTTTGATCAGGAAGGAAGCGAACAATGGCACATCAAATGCTTTTCCGGTTTTTTTGTTTTTGCCTGTAATCCTGGCCCAAAGATGTCCATATTTGTCACCTGATGCAGTAGTAACCACTTCATAAATGGGCTGGCCAAAGCTTAGGTTATCCCATGTGGTTTCCATCATCTTTTGACCATTAGCCATGTCCTGTTCTACGGTAATGCCCTTTTGTGTTGTATCACCAGGCCAAAGGTTGTACCAGATCACTGCGCTGTCTGCGTAACATGACCTGGCAGCAGCAAAATCAGCTTTCTCAATTGAACTGATCAATTTCTTCATGAGATCAATGTCTGGCCCTGCAAAATCAACTGTCCCTTTTGTTGAGTCAACTACCGTTGGCGGTGCTGCAACAGCTTCCGTCTTAGGAGCTTCCTGGTTGCATGCGAATAGCAAAAAAGCCAGGCATAATGCGAGCATTAACTTTTTCATGTTGTTTGTTTTGGTTGGAGGAATGAATGAATTTCTCACCAAAAATTACGCGATATTGTCGCTCGCCAGATCTATGGATATATCCCCAAATCTGGTTAAGAAATATATGTGTAGGGGAAAACCAATGTGACCGTTCCTGTCACAGTTTCTGCTCCAGCAATAGCTTAAAACTTCTCATGTCGTCTCCTTTAAAGCTTAGCGTGCGTATGTTGTTGTCCAGGAGGTACAAGTTGAGGGCCCCATTCCAATTAAAAAGAGTGCCCGAAGGTTCATGTTTCTTAATCTGGTTATACGGCACTTTATTTACGGTTGAATATCGGAACACCTTTTTAATGGCAGTTGGAATGATCAGCACAACCACTACAACCATTTGGGTAAGAAATCTGAACCAGGGGAACTGACGCGGATCATTCATGTAAACATTATATGAACTCACTAAATAGAAAAAGATCACCAAAAAGATCAATGAATAAACAACTATATTCCTCCACTTTCTATTAATAGCCCCATCGTTTTCAATGAGAAGATGGTCCTCCATCAGGAACACCTGGCCTTTTTCCAATCTTATACTTTCCATATATTAATTTGATCCCAATAATACATCGATGAGAGTTAGTTCTCAGTGTCTCCATCTCTACGCGACTTTTCATTAAAAATAATAATTGCTCAAACATATATTTGTGAACCATGTCTCAAATAAAATGGAAACATATCTTCCAACAGCTTAAAGCAGACCTTATAGGTAAAGATTCATATCGTGGAATCACTCTTACCTATGCATGGATGGCCAACCAGTTCGGTCATTTCGCACTGGGTTTCATTCCCGTGTTTCTTATTTACAAATTTCTTTGCTGGATAAACTGGCGACCGCATTCCTATACCGCGGCATGGATGGTTGCGATCTTCTGGCTTCTTTTCGAAACAGGCAATTTTCTCTGGCCTTTACTTAACAATAAAAATGCATACCGATTCTCTCCGGCCTGGTGGAACGTTGCTTTTGATACGGCAACAGACCTGGTGTTCTTCTGGATCGGTTCGGCAGCAGCTGCCATCTGGCTAAATCCATCTATGCCCGCATTTTTTTTACTTGTCGCCCTGGTTGTCATCGTTCTTTATCCATCCTATTATTGGTTCACTACTAAAATGTTCCAGCAATATGCTTCCTACCCTTTTCAATTCAGGCTTAGTCAGTGGAATTACAGCATCAGCAAGGAAGACAAAGAAACGGTGACCAGTTTTTTGAAAAGTCCAAAGCAGAAACACCTGCTGGTGTTTGGATCATCTGGCTCAGGGAAAACGGCCATCAGTATTGGCGTTGCCAATGAGCTCTCAATCAACCGCAGAGCTTGCTGCTATACACCCGCGATCAAGCTCTACTGCATGTTCCATGAAAAAGAAATAACCGCCGATGCCTTGTGGATCTGGAGGAACACAGAAGTACTTGTGATCGACGACATCAACCCGGGTGGGCCGATAAAAGAAGAACTTGTGCCGCCCGAAAAATTTCTGCAATTTCTCGACGCATTGAAAGATAATAGGGAAGCCATCAGGTCCAGATCTGTGATCTGGGTTTTGGGCAACCAGGATAACAGCGAAGCCCTGAGAAATAAATGGACCGCCCTGCTGGAAACTATTGGAGTGCGGGGGGAGGATGTTTGTTCTATTGACCTTAAGGGATAAGGCGAAAGGCGATAGGCGAGAGGCGAGAGGCGATAGGCGAGAGGCGAGAGGCGAAAGGCGAGAGGATAATAAGGCCTCTCGCCTCACTCCTCTCGCCTATGGCAAAATATGGTTTTCATACGCAAAGCTCACCAAGTGCGTAATACTCTTCACATCAAACCGTTTGTATAGCGGTAAAATTCTTTTTTCAATGGCCGATTGCGATACATTGAACATCGCAGCAATTTCTTTGAAAGAATATCCCTGCGCAACCAAAGCCAAAGCCTCTTTTTCCTTGCCCGATATCGCATAGTGATGAAACAACAACTTGTTCAGCTCATCATCAAATACCGATCTTTCCGGCCCATATAAGGAATAACGCATCACCTTGCCCAATTTCAATGTTCTTACCACCTGGGCACGACAAATGATCTCTGTCACCCTTCCACCCTCGGCTTTAAATACACCCACCCTCGTGATCAATGGAACCGGCCTGCCGTCTTTATGTATTTTTTTTGTCTCGAGCGTGAAGCTGTATTGCTCAAGATCTTCCGTTTGCCTGAGAATGAACATCAGCGCTTTTTCATTCAGTTCATTGGAAAATGGAGCGTATTCAGGACTGGTGATCCCAACAAATGTGAGAATCCCCATTTCATTGTCTTTGTATCCAAGCACTTCCTCCCACCCCGCAGCATAGATCATCCTTCCCCGCTTCAGAGAATATATGTAAACCGCCTCTTCGGGAAAACGGGGAATGGTCTTTGAAAAATTGGCAAACTCCTCGCTGCTGGTATCTGCGGGAGTGTTGGTTAAGTAGGTATTTAAATAATGTCCAGATTCTTCTTCCTGCATCATTGGTGGTGTTAAAACAAAAATAATGTCAAACTGCGGAAAGACGCAGTTGTCTGCTCATCCCTAAGCTAATATTTTTACAGCTTGAGTTTGAGATCAGTTCATACATAGAATATTTTTTTCGAAGACAGGATCACCAGGTTTTTAATCCGTATTCAAAGCAGTCCGTCGTTGCTAATCGTTCGGCAGACACCAACCATTCAAAGCCAATTGCTGATGCACCTGCATCGGCAATTGTGTTTTTAACCCTGCCCCTCCCCGCCGGCAAATCTATCACCCAAGGTGCAGCACTGCTATGGCATATTTGCTATATCAAAATGGGATCTTGAGATAAGAACTGACAGAAGGAAGAATATCCACGGCCCAATGGGTAAGCACCAGGAGAACTATATTCCTATACCTGCTCCAGTGAATGCCGAAGATCAGGCTGATGATAAAAACCGGAAGCCCAGTATGCAACAGAACCTCGTCAAAATGCCCTGCTTGCCCTTCAATACCGGTGGAAAGTAAATAGCGGCTCGGTAAATGCCAGGCCGTAAACAAAACACTGGTTAAAACTATTGCGAATAACCTGTTCCATTTTTTCTCCAGCCTGGTTTGCAAATACCCCCGGAAAAAGAATTCCTCCGGAATACCCGCCATAAAAAGGGGCATGATAACACCCACGAATACCCGAAAAAATGCATCAGGATGCTCACCGTAATGTGCATTGATCTTTGAAAGATGGCTGGCATTCAGAAAAAATCCCAGTGTCATCATAACGATCGTGGCCAGGACTGATTTTAATCCTGGACGGATCCCAAGCAGCAGATCTTTGAGCTTATACTTCCACCATCCGAAATAAACAACTGCCGGTACGATGAGCAGAAAAAAGATCTTGAACAGGAAAGTATACCAGGCATCCTGGTTGAACTGGGTGGCGCCCATGATGGGGAGCGGATAATACTGGATCAACATGGCTATCCCGTATCCAAGTATTATATAAATGATCGCATACCCGAGCAGGAAAGAGGTTTCTTCTTCCAGTCGCTTAAAGCGTATATCCCTGGCCGGTACCCTCTGCCAGGTAAGTATATTTTGTTCCCGGGGCATCTGTGAATGTACTGATGGTTCTGATCTTCCCATAGCCGCTTATAAAGAAAATCATTACCTTGACCCGAACCCCTCAAACTCAATTCATGGAAAAGATCGTTGAATACCTCAATGGCCTGGATTTCAATATACTGGTTGTGATACTGATGACCATATTCTTCTCCCTGGAGCGGCTTTTGAATTCCCCTCACAAATTCGACAAACGCGTTCCGCATTTATTGAATAACCTGGTATTGGGGATCGCATTTATCCTAATGAATCTGGTAGCCGCAGCAGTACAGGTCTCCATTCTCCAATGGGGAGATTCAAAACAGCTAGGCCTTTTTTATCATGTGGAGATGCCCTTCTGGCTTAAGATAGTAATCGGGATCATGGTGCTTGACATGTCTTCTTACTGGATGCACAGGCTCTCCCATCGATCCCCATTATTATGGCGGCTGCATCGGGTGCATCATAGTGATACCACCATGGATTCATCCTCTTATTTCAGAGGACATCCATTTGAGGCCTGGACTTTTGGTTTGATCAATGTCTTTGCAGCTTTGATCATAGGAGCAGATGCAACCGTCCTCACTTTCTATTACGTTTTCCTATTGCCATTTCTTATCATTGAACACGCTAACATGGTTCTGCCAGATTGGATGGACAGAACATTCGGCCGCATCTTTACCACACCCAATTTGCACAAAGTACACCATCACCGGACACAGTTTTATACAGACTCTAATTATGCTGACATCTTCATCCTCTGGGACAAATTATTCGGTACCTATAAATACGTGCCGGTGAAAGACATCAGTTATGGCCTGGAAGAATTCGATGAACCCAAAAAGCAGACGTTCTGGTATTTGCTGATCAGTCCGTTCATCACTATCAAGCGGGTAAGCAACGCAGATTGAGTCACCAGTTGAACTTCTGATCGTTTGAATAATTATTGAAGCGGTTGAGTCCGAAATAGGTTTCCCCATACCTTTTGAACGCTACCGGCCCCGGCTCTGCCTTGGCAGACTGCTTATTACGGATAACGATCTCTTCACCGGGTTTTGTTTCAATGGAAATTCTTGTTCGGCCAAAATAAGAAGATATATCACCGGCACCGCTGACATCCGCTACGGGAATATCTGTTTCTATTATGCAAGGCCCTCCTTTTTCGCTTTTTACCCTGATCATGGCCGTTACTCCTTTTGCGCGAACTGCATCCACCAGGAAAGCGCCTTCGGCGCGGAGATCTGCAAAACTCAGATCCGCCCAGGCAGATGGAGTAGCCGGGAAAACAGACACAACACCTTTATGGCTTTGCAACAGCATCTCTGCAAAAGCGGTCACCCATGAGTGTGGGGTTTCAAAACAAGGACCCGCTTCCCTGTAAAGTCCGTTGACTTCGGCATGCCGGTCCAGATACCTGTCAAGTTGTTTAACGGCAGAATCCCCTTCCCGCAAATAAGCATACATGGATGCAGAACCCGTATAGGAATACCCGGCCAGGGCAGAAGGCATGGAAAGCCAATGCCTGATCGACTTTTCCATCAGGGCCTTTGATGAAGGATCGTCGGGATCAGTTTCCCGGTAAGGATAGATCATCATCAGGTGTGAGAAATGCCGGTGGGAAGACGTCAGCGCCACATCATAACCGATCATATATCCTGTTTCGTTAACATGGTAATCGGCCAGCCTGTTGAGAATGTAGTTCCAGTTATTCCTGTCGTTATCATGCCTATCCAGCATGCTGTCTGTCTCGATCAATGTACGGAGACCCCAGCGCAGGGCCGACAAACTATAATGTGCATCTTCCGCATCCGCATATTCCGGTGAATGTGATTTCACCAGGTGTAGTTTACCATCACCCCCCGGTTTCAGCAAATGAACCAGGTAATTTACGGATCGCTTGAGAAGAGGATAGATATACCTGACCAGCTCCGTTGTATCCTGCGAATAAAGAAAATAGCGGTGATAATAAAAAAGCATCCAGGTAAGATTCCCGGGCTCAAATCTCCCTGCCCGGAGATCATGCTGGTTCAGTGGAGCCACCAGGTCATATCCGGTAATGCGGCCTATAGCTGCCGCGTCATTTCTCCATTCCGGCGGAACATTATTGATCAGCGTATTCACTGAACTGTTGAGCTTATCAAACAGGGATCTGCCCGTTTCCAGGTGATTGGTAACAAAGATGCTTGAATACGAAAGCTGTGTATTCAGATTCCACCAGATCGCCGGCCAGGGTGTATTGCAGGTAAACCATGGGCCCATCAGATCCACCATAGGCTCACCTTTACGGGTAGCCGAAGCAAGATTGTACAGTTCAAGCCAGTAATAACGCTGCATCCTCGCATCAGGCACGGCAACAAAGCTCTTTTTAAAATACTCACTCCACCATTTCCTGTGGGTGTTCAAAACGTCGGATAACTTCTTCTTCCTGAAATTTTCCAGCTGTGCAAAAGCTTGTTTTGTAGAACCATCCTCTGGAGTTGGGCCATAACCTACTGCTATGGTAAGGGTACTGTCTTGCTGCTTCCAGACCGTAGTATACCCGCCACCATTTAGCAGCGATTGCCGGCACAGACCATATCCGACCGTATCTTTTACTATGGGGTCAGGATTATAAACATAGTTATATGTCTCCGGCTTTACCCGGCCATTGGTTAATCTCGGTGTAACACTTTTCTCTGGTACCCATTTCCAGCTCACATCTTTCTCTCCGCCGGTTCCTGACAGCCGAACACTGATCACCTGTTCACCGGTGGGGACAAAAGCGATCAAAAATATTTTTCCTGCTGAAGTGGTAATTGCACCGCCAGCCTGGGCCTGGAAGATATCCAACTTGATCCGTGATGATAATATGGTTCCCCTGGTGTTCAGAACGAATTTGCCGATGGGAAGCCTTGGCCGTGAGATCAGCTGCTCCGTGAACATGGAATCCGGATAATGGGGCCTCGTATCAGTAACATCTGACCGGCCCACATCAAATCGCAGGGCCTTATCATTCTCTTTATAAATAAGAACGCCTAAACGTCCATTGCCAAGTGGAATGCCCGTATAAAAATTTGTACTAAGACTGTCCCAGAACAAACTCTGATCGTCCATATATTTTTCCCAATCTATTTTCTGAGCCTGTAAAGAAAGACTCAGCAGAAACAGAAAAGATAAAAGCATTGATCGCATAAATTGAAAATAATGCTTTTATCTTAATGCCTGGGACTGGCATAGGTCAATCTTCCAATGGCATATAGCCAAACATCAGCCTGACATTCAATCCGAAGTTATTGTGTAATCCACCTCCATTGTAGTTATAATAAAGATCGAAACCAACACCAGTGAAATTTGCCAATGCCACATCAACGCCCGTCCGAATGATGGAACCCATTGATGTTTTACTGGAATATGTAACGGAGTAATTGGGGCTGTATTTGTTTTCCTGCAGATCCGTGGATCTTCCCTGTTTGAAACTCAACAGATCGCCGTTTGATATGCCAACTCCGGCATCCAGTATAAAATTTATTCTTTTGGAATACCGGAAATATCTGCCTGCGGATACATAGAGAAACCTGGTTTCCGCCTGGGGATATGTTTCGTATTCAAGACCAGGATATCCGGTTCCGCTATGCACTTTAAAATCTGATGGCAGGTCGGCATTTCTGCGCGCCTTGAAATAAGCGGCTGAAATGATCCATCTATTGGTCCAGACGGAGCTTGCTCCGAATTGATAAGCCAGGCCTTCTTTCGTCTCAACTCCCCCCGACCCGAATGCATATGCCTTTGTCAGTTGTGATTTTGCTGAAATGAATACAAGAGTACTCACGGCAACAAGAATAAGCCTTTTCATGGTTTGTGTTTTTCATTGTGGAAGAGGTGATGGGTTAGCGTTATTCTAAACTAATATCTCTTTGATGTAAATGGTAATGGATTTATGCAACAGGCTGCTGCAATTTTTGCAAAAAATGCAAATGAACTGGCGGCTTAACTTAGATTGATAACCAGAATTGGTTAGCATAGACTTTAAGGTCTTCTGCTCAAAGGATATTCAATAAAAAATCCGTCCAACACAAGGCTGAACGGACTAAAAAATTAGATCCGGAATTGACTATTCTGCAGTGGATGGATCTATGATCTCTGATACTTTTTCAATCCGGTTTACCGGGAATCCGCCTTTTGATGCATGCTCCCGAAGCAACTCTTCATTTGGTGCGATATAAACACAAAAGATCTTGTCTGTAGTAACATAACTGTGCTGCCAGATAATGGTGGGGCCCATTTCTCGTAGCACACCACATGAAGTTTGTGAGATACCCTGTAGCTGCTCATGGCTAAGTTTTCCTGCACCGGGTATTTCTCTTTCAATTACATACTTGGGCATAAAATTCAATTTTAGAGTTTAGGGGGAAATTTTACCAATGTTTCTGGTAATATACGATCAGTAAATTAGATAATTAGCTAATTAGTCAATATTCATGCACTACATAGCCCCATGGCTCGATCTTCCACGGCGCCGTAACCAGTTTTTCTCTGGTCCCGGCAAAAACATTATAGGGATTGCCCATCAGGAAAATATCGTGCACCTCAACGGTTTGCTCTTTATTAGAAAGATTCAGGACTACAAAAATTTTCTTATCGCCTTTTTCTCTCACATATGCATAAAGTGCCGTAGTATCTCCAACCACCACTTTCCTGAACGAGGCATCGCTGGCCAGTGCAGGATTGTTCTTTCTTAAATCCAATAGTGTTTTATAGAACTTTTCCCTCCCGTATTTGCCGAACTCTATCGGATCTTTTTCGAAGAAGGCGAGAGGTCTTAGCACGGGTTCTTCCTGCCCGCTGTACACCAGAGGCACACCGTTGGCCATGGTTTGTGTGAACACGGCGAAAGGTGCATGTACAGCTCCGGGGAAAGTTCCATAATCGGCTTTATTCCAGCTGTTCTCATCGTGGTTGCTGGTGAAATACATCTGAATGGTATTCTTCGGATACAGTGAATCATTTGCAGCCTTGATACTGTCCAGCGCAAACGCTGGCCTCTGCCCTGCCGCTATCTTCTCCATCTGGTGGAACATGGTCCAGGGATAAACGGCGTCAAAAGTTTTAGCAAGATATGGCTTGTCGCCCTCAGCCAGCATGAAGAACTCCTTCTTCATTTTGCGCAGCTGCGGTATGCACTTGTTCCAGAAACTCTCAGGCACATTCCACGCCACATCCACCCTGAATCCATCAATATCCGCATTGGTGACCCAGTATTTCATAGCCGTGATCATGCTGTCTTCCATCACCGGATTTGAAAAATCAAGTTGCCTGGTATCATCCCAGTTATAGGGAATTGCAGGTTTACCTGTACTGTCTTTCACATAAAAATCCGGGTGCCTCCTGATCCACGAGTGGTCAGCACCGGTATGGTTAGGTACCCAGTCGATCAGCACTTTCATCCCCTTTGCATGGATGGCCTTCACCAGTTCCTGGAAATCTTTTAAAGTACCGAACTCCGGATTCACATCTTTATAATCCGCCACCGCATAGTATGACCCCATACTGCCCTTCCTGTCCACCTTGCTAATGGGATTGAGCGGCATGAACCATAAGGTTTGCACACCCATACTCTTCAGCCGGTCAAGACTTTTCCCAAATGCCTTAAAGGTTCCTTCTTTGGTGTATTGCCGCACATTCACTTCATAGATGTTTCCCTGTTTGATCCAGGAAGGCTGCGCAATCAGTGAGATAGAGAGGAAGAGAGACAGAGAGAAAGATATCAGGTGTCGCATGGTGCTTCATTAAGAAGTTAAAAGTAAAAATTAAATAAAACGCCTTTGCATTTTGTTAAAGATACCATCCCAAAGAATCAGTCAATTAGCCAATCCGCTAATTCGCCAATTCATAAATCATCTCACCGCCTTTTAGTAATTGCTCGTGGGTGATAAAATTCACCGGTATGGATCTGCCATTTAACACCACTCTTTTAATATAACTGGTGCTGCCAGGTTTTTTTTCAAGATCTCCCTTTACCCTGATCTTCATTGTGGCGCCGCCAGGCAGGTGTAACACAGAAGATTTCACCATCGGGTATCCAAATACATATTTCCCCGAAGCAGGATTCATCGGGTACATGCCTAGCGAGGTCCATACCAGCCAGGCACTCATCTGGCCGCAATCTTCATTTCCGGGCAGACCTTCAGGACCATTCTTATATAAACTATCCACTACCAGCCTGATCTTCTCTGCAGATTTCAAAGGCGCGCCGAGAGACGTGTACATATATATGATATGATGTGAGGGTTCATTGCCATGGGCGTACTGGCCGATCAATCCAGATACATCATTGGACGTATTGGTACCGTGCAACTCGGAAGATGAATTAAAAAGTTCATCGATCTTCTTTACCAGTTGCGGCTTGCCTCCATAGAGGGCCGCAAAGCCATCCACATCCTGTGGTACAAAGAAACTGTGCTGCCAGGCAGTGCCTTCAATGTACTGTCCTTCGAATCCATGTTCCGACAATAATGGATCAAAGGGCTCAATAAATTTCCCGGTGCTGTCTTTCGCTCGCATGAAGCCCGTTTTCGGGTCAAATAGATTTTTATAACTCATCGCACGCTTGTAGAAATAATCATAGTCTTTCTTATTTCCCATCTTCTTAGCCACCTGCGCAATGCACCAGTCGTCATAAGCATATTCAAGCGTGATGGTCACGCTCCATCCATGCTTATCCTGGGGCAGATAACCAAAGCGGATATAATCCGGCGTGCCGCGTTGGTTTTGATGAGCTGTTTTCTTCATAGCCTCATATGCTTTGGCATAGTCGATGCCTTTTAAGTTTTTCAATATGGCATCTGCGATGATAGGGATGGAATGATAGCCCGTCATGGTATTGGTTTCCCAGGTGCTAAGGTCCCAAACGGGCAATAGCCCGTTATCTTCATAAAAGGAAAGCATGCTGTTCACAATTTCGGGTACGCGTTGAGGTTGGGTGATGGTGAATAGCGGGTTCAGCGCCCTGAAAGTATCCCAGTTCGAGAACACCGTATACTTGTTCCCGTTGTGGGTGCGTATTTTATCGTTGTGTATTCGGTACCTGCCATCGGCATCGGAATAGAGATTTGGCGAAAGGGTGGTTCTGTATAAAGCTGTATAGAATTTCTGCGCATAGGCTTTATCGGTAGTATCGATGGTGATCTTCTGCAGTTCTTTTTCCCAATTGGCCTCGGCCTGGTAAGCGATCATGTCGAACGACTTACCATCTGTTTCTGATAAGGCTTTCAGTGCCGCATCGGTTCCTGTGGTACTGAGCGCAACACGCAGCAAAAGGTTATTATCTTCCGTATCAAACTTCAAAACTGCTTTCACTTTGGGTCCGGTTCCCTCATCCCCATTCCGGTTTACTGCGTCCAGGAATATTTTCTCTTTCACGGGCTTTGAAAACCTGGCTGCAAAAAAAACCTGCTGCCCTTTCGCCCATCCGGAAGATGCGCGATAACCAACCAGGGTGCTGTCGTTGAGCAGTTTCAGCATGCCCGCGGTGGGTGAATCCCAGTTGATGGCAAAACCTATATCGAAACGAAGCCACCCGCTTTTTGATGGGAATTTATAGCGATGATACCCGTTGCGGGGAGTGGCCGTGAGCTCACAGCTGATATTATTACCGAGCCAGACAGAATAGTACCCAGGCTTGGCTCTTTCATTCTTATGCGAGAACGGGATCTTCAGATATTGGGCATTGCTGCCAACGGTGTCCACAAGCGGCAGCACGGAAATATCGCACCAGTCGCCGATGCCTGTACCGCTGAGATGCATATGTGAAAACCCAGCTATGCTGTCGCTGCTGTAATGGTATCCGCCGCACCAGTCCCAACCGTTGGTGCCGTTATCAGGACTGAGTTGCACCATTCCAAAAGGAGTTGTTGCTCCGGGATAGACATGCCCATGGCCGCCTGTTCCTAAAAACGGATCCACAAATTTTGTCAGTTTCTGCGAGAAGGAGATACAAGAGATCAATACCAGGATGGAGGATAAAATAAGTCGTTTCATCAGCTGTAAATTTTGCCGGTCCGTCTAAATTATCGATTAAATAAAATGCAGGGGATGATTACTATCATTAGTTTAGCATACCCTACCTTGGAGGTACCGACCTTGGAGGTAGAAGAAAATCACGTTATGAGACAGATGTTTTTCCTTCTTATTCTTAGTGTTTTCACTTTGCCGGGTATAGGTCAATCCCAAAAAACGGACGTTCTTGTAATCGGAGGCGGTGTAGGCGGCACAGCTGCAGGCCTGCAGGCTGCCAGGTCAGGGGTCAAAACCATCATAGTTGAAGAGGGCCCCTGGCTGGGGGGAATGCTTTCCGCCGCCGGAGTTTCGGCCATTGACGGAAACCACGAATTGCCTTCAGGGATCTGGGGTGAATTCAGGCAGAGGTTATACAATTACTATGGCGGCCCTTCCAAGGTTGCAACCGGCTGGGTAAGTAACACACAGTTTGAGCCCCGTGTAGCCGACAGCATCCTGAAAAGCATGGCGGCGGCTGAACATAACCTCACTGTACTTTACGGTTATGCGCCGGCGTCAGTAACCATGAAGAACGGAGTAGTTGCCGGTGCATCTTTCAAAAACATAAAAACCGGAAAACTGATAAAGATCGACGCTTCCCAAACCATTGATGCCACTGAATTGGGTGATGTGATGAAGATGGCCGGGGTGCCCTATAGCCTGGGAATGGAAGCGGGTTCCACCACCGGCGAAACAGTGGGCGTTGATCAGACCAATGATATCGTACAGGACCTTACCTATGTAGCCATCCTGAAAGATTACGGCCGGGACCGTGACTGTACCATTGCAAAGCCAAGGGGCTATGACCCCCACGAATTCGATGGGTCAAACAGCGACTACTACAAAGATCAAACGCGAAAAAAGCCAACCGTAGACGCACAAAAGATGCTGGATTATGGCAAACTGCCTAATCAGAAATACATGCTCAACTGGCCCAACTATGGCAATGATACTTACCTGAACATTGTAGAGATGGATCCCGCCCAACGAACCAGGGAATTGGAGAAAGCCAAACAGCAAACACTGAGATTTGTATACTTCATTCAAAAAGATCTCGGCTTCAAACACCTGGGACTTACGAACGATGAGTTTCCTACTACAGATCGTTTAGCGCTGATACCCTATCACCGTGAAGGTCGTCGCTTAAAAGGAATAGTAAGATATACGATGACGCAGATCGCCAATCCTTTCGACCAGGATCTTTACCGCACCGGCATTTCTGTTGGCGATTACCCTATCGATCATCATCATAAAAAAAATCTTAGCGCACCACAGCAGCTTGAGTTCTATCCGGTACCTTCTTACAATATACCCCTGGCATGCCTGATCCCTGAAACCACTGATGGTTTGATTGTTGCGGAAAAGGGGATCAGTGTCAGCAATGTTGCGAATGGAACAACCAGGTTGCAGCCTGTGGTGATGCTCACGGGCCAGGCGGCGGGGGCTTTGGCAGCGCTTTGTGTAAAAGAAAATAATACAGCGCGTAACACTGAAGTTCGCGCTGTTCAGTCGGAACTGCTGGCCTATAAAGCCTATATCATGCCCTATAATGATGTCAGGCCGGATCATCCTTATTTCAAATCCATACAGCGTGTAGGCGCTACCGGTATACTGCGTGGTAAGCCCACTCCCCATGCCTGGGCCAATCAAACCTGGTTCTATCCCGATTCGTTGGTGAACGCGCAGACTTTTGTTAAAGATGTAAAAACTGTGCTCCCGGTCAACGGCAAGATCACCAGTCAGCATCTTTCTCTAGGGGAGGCAATCATTTTATTGCAAACAGTGAATATCAATATCCCGGTGGAAGAAACGGTACGGCTCAAATACAAAGCCTGGGGCTGGAAAGATGCCGATCCATCGCATCTTTTAACCCGTGGTGAACTGGCCAAGATGATAGATGAGCTGTTTGACCCTTTCAGTATACCAGTAAAACACAGCGGTGAATTGGTTAAGGACTAAGGCTTGATTGTCTGCAACCTGCAACCTGCCTACTGTAACCTGTAACAAAAAAGTCCCTTGGAAAAGGGACTTCGTTTTTTGAGGATCAGTCTATCTTAATAGTTGTGGCAAATAGAACCAATTTTTCCGACTTATCCCCTCCCCAATTTCAGGGATACCGCAATAAATAATGTCTCATATTATGATTCCTGTAATGACACGATCCTAAAATCAGCAAATAAATCTGACCAGCAGTATTCCGCTAACATGTTACCTGTTACACTATCCCTATCGCCATATCTTACTGTTTTTTTGTGTTAAAACACCAATACAATCGGGCAATGATTCCGTAATTTTAATTATGCCAGATATAACTCCAATGCGCCTTTCGGATCTGACCGGCATGATCCGGGAAGCGCTCAGCCAGCGATTCGATCGTGAAAGCTTTTGGGTTTTGGCCGATGTGAGCGACCATAAATTCTACCCGCAGAAAAAAAATCATTTTTTTGACCTGGTGGAGAAAGATGATATCAGTGGCGAGATGGTTGCGAGAGTAGCGGGTGCAGCCTGGGGCGATGGTTCTCGCAGTATTGAGCTCTTTGAGAAAGAAACCGGGCAGAAATTTACTACCGGTATTCATGTGCTGGTCCGGGTAAAAGTGAACTTCCATTCCACTTTCGGGATCAAGCTGGTGTTGCAGGAAGTGGACACCAGGTTCACCTTGGGTGAGCTTGAAAAGAAAAAGCAGGATACCATAAAACGGCTGCTTACCGAATGTTCTGATTATGTGAAGATGGTGGGCGACCATATCATCACGCGTAACAAAGGGCATGTACTCGGCTTGGTGATCCAGAAGATCGCAGTGGTGAGTTCGAAACAGTCTGCAGGTTACACTGATTTCATGCATACGCTGAAAAACAACTCCTTCGGATACCAGTTCAGTGTTGATGAATACAATGCCAGGGTGCAGGGTGAAATGAATGCAAAGGTATTAGTAGAACAATTGGTAAATGTTTACCAATCGGGGATCAACTATGATGTTGTAGTGATCATCAGGGGTGGCGGAGCCGAAACAGACTTCCTGATCTTTAATGATTTCTATGTGAGCCGGGCAGTGGCAAAATTTCCAGTTCCAATCATTACGGGTATCGGGCATCAGAAAGACCAGACCATTGCGGACCTGATGGCGCACACAGAAACAAAAACACCTACAAAAGCAGCAGAGTATATCATTGCCCACAATAAGAAGTTCGAAGACGGGCTGGTCACACTGCAGAAAAATGTTGTGATCAAGGCCCAACAGATCTTCAGTCAACGCCAGCGGATACTGACCCAGCTGAACAGTATTGTGGTGAATAAGAGCCGGGACTACCTGGCCCGTTATCTGCAGGAGATGGTACAGATCAACCGGGTCGTAACGCACAACTCAATGCAGATACTCCATGAACGAAGGAATGAAATGGTATCTTTATCATCCCGGGTAGTGGCCAGGCCCAGGGTAGTCGTAGCCAATAAGCTCCACGAGCTTGACCAGTTAAGATCCAATATTTCTACGTTTCGCAACCAGTTTTTGAAGAACCAACAAGGGTATCTCGGTCATTTTGTAAGTATGATCCGGATGGCCTCACCGGAACAAACTTTAAAACGGGGTTTTGCATTGGTGAAAAAGGGAAACCAGATCGTCACTGATCCGGAACAGATCAAAAAAGGAGACCAGATCACAGTACTATTGAAACACACAGATATTTTGACAACAGTAACAGAAAAAAGAGCAAGCGATGGATCCACAAACAACCTATGAAGCTGCATATAAAGAACTGCAACAGATCGCCAGGGAGATAGAAAATGAAACCGTCTCCGTCGATGTACTGGCGGCAAAAGTGAAACGTGCTTCAGAGCTGATCACATTTTGCCAGAACAAATTACGCAGTACCGAGGTGGAAGTTACAAAGATCATAGAGCAGATGGAAAAGAAGGGTTGATCTACGCCATTAAAAAGGCCAGCTGATGAATCAACTGGCCATAACTGTTCATGAGAAAAAAAACTGGTTTTTATAGTGATAATTTCTTCAGGTATTTGATGCTTTCCGGCACCTGTTGTGTGGCACTCGGGCTCTCATCTTCTATATAATAATATTTCAATTTCGATTTACGTGCAGCTTTGATCACTGCAGCAATATCTATTTCACCAGTTCCCAGTGTAACATCGTTTGCAGGATCTGTTTTCCCTTCCTGATTGTGCTTCGTACCTTTTTTCAGATCCTTGACATGCATCAGCCTGAAACGATCCGGATACTTTTTCAGCAGGCTTGCGGGATCCACATCTGCGATATGCACCCAAAGTATATCCATCTCATAACTTACATTTTTCGGGTCGGTCTGTTGAACAATCAGGTCGAATAGGGTTCCATTACCCATACTGCGGAATTCATACCCGTGGTTATGGTAGCAGAATGTAAGACCGAAATCTTTCATTAATGTAGCGCCGATGGTATTGAAATCTTTTGCCGTTTTCTCTGCCATCTCTTTTGTGAATTCACCGGTATGCGGCACCCAGGCAACGCGGACGAACTCTGCACCCAGTGTTTTTGCAATTCGGCCAACATCCTGTGTTTTATTGAGTGCATCATCGAAACTCACGCCATAACTGGTGCAGAACATTCCTCTCGCATCCAGTTCAGCTCTGATCTTCTCCGGAGTTTGACCAAAAAGATTGGAGAACTCAATATTGTTAATGCCGAAAGATTGAATAGTATCCAGCGTAGCTGTAAAATTTTTCGCAAAACTGTTTCTGAATGTATAAGAGACCATGCCGAGCTGATCCGGCTTACCCGGTTTCTGTGCACGTGTTTGCAGTATTCCCGTAACCAGTAATAAAATAATGAATATTTTCTTCATGTTACTAAATTCAATCGCGCAAAAAAACGATCTATCTTACGGGATTCACTTACTGCAACCTGCAACCTGCAACCTGCAACCTAAACTTTGACTTCCCATCCCTTCTCATATTCTCTTTTCCAGAGTTTCATCGCATCGTTATCGTTCAATATATGACCGTTCCTGGGATCGCAGTTCAGCGTTCTTCCAACCCGCTGCGAAATATTACCCAATTGCGGCAACAGTGTTGATTTAAATCCTTCTGTGATCGGTGAATTCAGATTGCCCTTGCCGCGAATCGCTTCACAGAAATTATGCAGGTGCGCACCATCAAGTGCTTCAAATGGACTTACCTTATTCGTAGGATCACCCTTGGTATCATCTTTTACTTCGTTTACCAATTTGCCCGCAGCATCATATTGCCAATAACTGTTTCCGCCCTTGTACATGATGGTGCCGTTGTCACCAAAAAATGTAACACCGGTTCCACTGCCTTCGGAATCAAAACCATTACAGCTTCTTCCTTCCCAGGTACAGGCCGTATTGTTCGCAAAGTTGAAAGAGATCACCTGGGTGTCTGGCGTTTCCCAATCGTCCTGGAACTGGAACCTGCCGCCGGCCGATGAAACTTTCGTTGGATAATCTGCCTGCAAACCCCAACGCATCAGGTCTATCATATGCGTGCCGTTATTCAGCGCTTCGCCTGTTCCCCAATGCCAGAACCAGTGCCAGTTATAATGAACAAGATTGTCCTGGTAGCTGCGTCTCGGTGCAGGTCCCTGCCACAGGTCAAAGTCGAGATTGGCCGGTGCAGGAACGATCTTTCCTTTGCCAATGCTTTTTCGGCTGTTGGTATACCATCCTCTTGCAAAATAAACACGACCGATTGCGCCGGTATGCAGCTTGTTCATCATATCGATCACATTTCCATAGCTCCGGCGCTGGTTACCCATCTGCACTTGCTTGTTGTATTTTTTCTGCGCAGCAACAAGTAGTTCACCTTCATTAGGGTTATGGCTGCATGGTTTTTCTACATATACATGTTTTCCAGCCTGCAAACCCATGATAGCTGCCGGGGCATGCCAATGATCGGGCGCAGCAATTGCCATCGCATCAAGATCTTTCTGCTGCAACATCTTTCTCACGTCCCTGAAACCCTGCGGTTTCTTTCCGGTCAGTTTCTCCATCTCTGCAATCGTCTTGTTTAATACCGTTTCATCCACATCACAGATATATCCAACTTCCACGTTGGGAAGTTTGGAAAATGATTTGGCGAGCGACATGCCGCGGCTATTCGTACCCATCAGACCAACAATCACTTTGTCGCCTGGAGTTCCGCGGTATGTGGCAAACGAATCTAATCCTGCCAACATGATCCCTGCACCCGCCAGGGATGAATTTCGGATGAAATTTCTGCGGTTGAAAGTAGGAGCCATAAACTATTGGTTCGTTGATTAATTATATGGATGAAATAGCATGCCTGATTGCAGACCTAATATCAAATATTATACTGCATGCACAAAGGAAACCGATTGAAGATGTTGAGGTACCTCCAAGGTCCCTACCTTGGAGGTAGGGACCTTGGAGGTAGGCAGGCTAGGAGATCGTTGTTTTAGGACCTATCTGTTCTTTCCCTTTTCCCATAAAGGAGGTGATCAGGTCGATCGGTATCGGGAATATCGTAGTGGTCGATTGCTCAGATGAGATCTCGACCAGCGTTTGCAAATAGCGTAAAGTAAGTGCACTTGGCTGACTGCCAAGTATTGCGGCTGCGTCTGCCAGGCGCTGAGAAGCCTGGAATTCGCCCTCGGCAGAAATTACTTTAGACCTTCTTTCTCGTTCGGCTTCTGCCTGGCGCGCCATA
>JAHEFC010000001.1:0-9494 GCA_024640385.1 Sphingobacteriales bacterium | reverse complement strand
ATCTCCTGTGGAAGATCGATCTGTTTCAGCTCCACATTAGACACCTTGATACCCCAGGGTTCCGTATGCCCGTCAATGATCTGCTGTAATTGCTGGTTGATCTTCTCACGCTGGGAGAGAATCTCATCCAGTTCAGACTGACCACATACAGAACGCAGTGTTGTCTGCGAGATCTGGGAAGTGGCCTGCAGATAATTCTCCACCTGGATGATGGCCTTATCCGGATGCATCACCCTGAAATACACTACAGCATTTACTTTAATGGACACGTTATCCTGCGTGATCACATCCTGTGGTGTCACATCAAGTACCACCGTACGCAAACTCACTTTTACCATCTTATCAATAATTGGTATAAGCAGTATCAATCCAGGACCTTTTACACCCTGACCGGCCAAACGACCTAAGCGAAAAATAACCGCACGCTCATACTCCTGGAGAATGCGGATGGATGTCATAAGAATGTAGAGGCCAAATACAATTGCAAGAATGAGAACTACAGGAACATTTTCCATATTTCAATTTTTAAACTCGTTCAACTTTAAGGCAAAAGCCTTTCTCCGAAAGCACCCGGATGGCCTCACCTTTTTCAATTTTACCTGATACTGATTCTGCCTGCCAGATCTCGCCGTGCACATGGACTGTGCCAAGTGGATTCAATTCCTGCATAACAACACCTGTTTCACCAATGAATCCTTCAACTCCTGTCACAGGTTTTAATTTCAGTGCTCTTACGCCAGCGCCCAATATAAAAAGAAAGAAAAGAACTGTGAGACCCACAGTGGTGAAAATAACCAACAATGATAATTTCAGCAGCGGGAAGGTAGGGTCTTCACGGATTAGCATAAGCGAACCAAGAACCAAAGAGGCCACTCCGCCTATAGTGAGTAAACCATGACTGGTGATCTTAATTTCAAGGATGAGTAATATCAATCCAAATAAGATCAGCGCGAGACCTGCATAGTTCAGCGGCAAAGAATTCAATGCATATAATCCGATGATCAATGCAATTCCACCAACCACTCCCGGGAATATGGCTCCCGGGTTATATAATTCGAAAAGGACCCCGTAAAACCCGATCATGAGAATGATGTAGGCGATATTGGGATCGCTGAATATATTCATCAGGTCTTCCCCCAAAGTCATTTCTACATATTCAACGGGCGCAGTTGCAGTTTTTAACGATGCCGTTTTTCTGCCTAGCTGAACTTCCCGCCCGTCGATCATTTTCAGCAACTCCTGGGTGCTGGTGGCCACCATGTCAACCACTTGCTTCTGAACAGCAATGATGCCCGTAACTGATTCACTGTTTCTTACGGCTTCTTCCGCCCAGTCTGCATTGCGGTTCCGTTTTTCTGCGATGGTTCGGATGAAAGCCACGGCATCATTGGTGGCCTTACGATTCATAGTGGTATCCATGGGGGCTCCGTTGCCAGACACTGGATGGGCCGCACCGATATTGGTTGCAGGGGCCATCGCTGCAATATGGGCTGCCATGGTGATGAATACCCCTGCCGATCCGGCGTGGGCGCCTGGAGGATTAACATATACCACCACAGGTACGCGTGATTCCATGATGGCGCCAACTATTACCCGCGTGGATTTCAGCAAGCCACCTGGCGTGTTGAGATTGATGATCAGGCATTGTGCATTTTCCTTTTCGGCCTTTTTAATGCCCCGCTCTATATAACTGGCAGATGCCGGATTGATTGAACCGTCGATCGTAACCGAAAGCACTTTCTGTGCAGATGCAAGCACAGGAAGCAGAAGAAACAGGAAAATAAATGGAGTCAATCTTTTCACCACTCTGAAGTTACATATAAACTATCGACCTCCAAGGTAGGGACCTTGGAGGTAGGCAGTTAATTTTACGATACGAAAAAACTAACCCTCTGTAAATCAATGATTTTGCTAAAAGAGGAGTAACCCCCTACCTCCAAGGTAGGGACCTTGGAGGTAGGGACCTTGGAGGTCAAAAGAAAAAAATATTTGGAAAAATGAACAGTGTTCATTTTCTTTGTGCTGTTAATTTTAACCATGTCAATAGCCACACGCAAACAAAGGGAAAAAGAGGAAATGAGATCGCTCATCCTCGACGCGGCCAGGACCCTGTTCCTGGAAAAAGGCTATTTCGAAACCAGTATCCGCAATATCGCCGAGAAGATCGAATATTCCCCCGGCACCATTTACCTGTACTTTAAAGAGAAAGATGATATCTTCTACGCCCTCCACCAGGAAGGATTCAGGAAGCTGATCGCAATGATGGAACCCCTGCAGTTTGTAGCCGATCCTTTCGAAAGATTAACCGCAATGGGCCGCATTTACATGGAATTTGCCAAAAACAACAAAGATTTCTATGATTTGATGTTCATTATGCAGGCCCCCATGAATATGGAGCAGGACGATTGCTGGGTGGAAGGTGACCACGCCCTCGAACACCTTAAACAGGTTCTAAGGGATTGCCAGGCCGCTGGAAGATTCCAGGGAAAGGATATCGACGATCTCTCTTTCTTCATCTGGTCCACCATGCACGGTATGGCGGCCCTGTACTGCCGGGAAAGATGCCAGGCATATGACGACAAAGATCCTCTGACCCTTATTGACAACAGCTTTAAGATTTTCACAGAAATGCTTGCAAAATTCTGAGCTTTTTTTTGCACCAAAGGTGAACAGTGTTCATTAATAATACAATGTTAACAATGAGAACGTTGATCAATCAAACCACTAAGAGCAGATCCTACACAGAAAGCAGGATCATGAGCTGGACCGATGCACCGTCTGCTACCACGCAAAAAGACCTGGAAGAGGAACAGAAGCGAAGAGGTAAAGCCAGAAAAGCCAGACTCAAAAAGCTATCGGCCCTCCTCCCAATCTTGCTCACCATATTGGCCTTCAGCCAAACAGGGAATGCCCAGAGCCAGCTCGACCTCTACATCAAAGAGGCCCTCGCGAATAACCTGGTGCTCCAGCAGAAAAATATCACCCTGGAGAAATCCCTAATCGCACTCAAAGATGCCAAAAGTTATTATCTCCCCACCTCAAGCTTCGACGGTTCATACACCCTGTCTCAAGGTGGACGCACTATAGCCATCCCCGTGGGAGACCTGCTCAACCCCGTGTACCAGACACTAAACCAGCTCACCGCATCAGATAAATTTCCTACCATCCAGAACGTGGAAGAACAACTGATCCCAAACAACTTCTACGACGTGCGCCTGAAAACAACAATGCCCCTCTACAATCCTGCGCTCAAATACAACAAGAACGTAAAACAGCAGGAAGTCAAACTCAAGGAGAACGAGATCAGCATCTACAAACGCGAACTCGTGAAAGCCATCAAACAATCATACTATAATATACTGATGGCAGACAAAGCCATCCACATCTATACTTCAGCGTTAGCCGTGGTGAATGAAAACCTCCGCACCAACCAAAGCCTGCTGCAAAATGGTAAAGGCCTGCCCGCCTATGTGTCGCGCGCCGAAGCCGAAGTGAAAAGAGTGGAAACAGAATTATCCAACGCGGAAAATGAAAAACAAAAAGCCATCGCTTATTTCAATTCACTCCGCAACACAACCCTTACCGAAGCCATAATCATTGAAGAGATCAATCTCCCCGCCGAAACCCAAAAAGCCATCAATGAATACGCAGAGAATATCAACGCCCGGGAAGAACTGAAATCCCTGTCCATCGCAAAAGATATCAACTACCAGACTTTGAAATTCAACAAGGCCTATCACGCACCCAGGGTGAACGCCTTTCTCGATCTGGCCATGCAGGATTTTAATTTTGCAGTGAAGAAGAATTCCTTCTTCTATCTCGGCGGTGTGCAGTTCAACGTTCCCATCTTTGCAGGCAACAGGAACCTGAATGCGATCAAACAATCTGAACTCGACATCCGATCCCTGGACCTGCAGGATAAAGACCTCCGCCAGAATCTTGAACTGGCAGCATTCACCAGCAAGAGCAATGCAAAGAACAGCTACAACAATTTCCTGAATTCGATCAAACAGGAAGAATCCGCCACAAAATATTTCAAGCTGATCGACCGCGGATACAAAGAAGGTATCAACAACTATATCGAACTGCTGGATGCACGTAACCAGCTTACGCAATCACAACTGCAGAAAGAACTCACGCGCTACAGGCTATTGGCAGCACTGGCAGATTACGAGCGTCAAACCTCATCATACAATCTCAACTAATTCAAAAGACCATGCGAAACGTATTATCCCTCATCGCCATCACCATCGTACTACACGCTTGCGGCAGCAAGGCCGGTGAAACCAAGATCAAGGAATCAGAAAAACCCATTCCTGTCAAACTCATTTCTATTAAAGAAGAAGCCGCAGATAATATCATCCACGTAACCGGCTACCTTTCTACCCAGGATGAAGTGAAACTCTCATTCAAAACAGGTGGAGTAATAGACAGGATCTATGTGAAAGAAGGTGACAAGGTTCGTAAAGGCCAACTCCTGGCCACCATAAAATCAACCGAGATCAGCGCCCAGGTGCAACAGGTACAACTGGCGCTGCAAAAAGCAGAGCGAGATTATCAACGCGTGCAGAATCTGTATAAAGACAGTGTGGCCACCCTGGAACAACTGCAAAATGTAAAAACAGGACTTGACATTGCCCGGCAAAATCTTTCGCAGGCCAGTTTCAATCAACAATACTCGAAGATCTATGCTACACAGGACGGATTTATTATCAGGAAATTAAAGAACGATGGAGAACTCAGCGAACCCGGCGGGCCGGTATTGATCGTAGGCGGTGTATCCAATGCATCAGCCTGGATACTGGCTACCGGTGTTTCTGACAAAGACTGGGCACTGATCGAAAAAGGCAACAAAGCCTCCGTAACATTTGAAGCATTCCCCGGCAAAACTTTCCCGGCCACTGTGTCAAAAAGATCTCTCGCCGCAGATCCGGCAGACGGATCTTTCGGCATCGAGCTGCAAATCGATTTCGGTAAGGAACAGCCCGCCACCGGCATGTTCGGCAAAGCATCCATTTCCAGCAGCAGTAAACAGAATGGTTACAGTATCCCATACGAATCGTTGCTCGAAGCCAATGGCAAAAAAGGATTTGTATTCGCCAGCAACGATGGAAGATCAGTGAAGAAAGTAGAAGTGGTGATTGGCCAGATCAACAACAACTCCGTACAGGTGATCAGCGGACTGGAAGGTTTCGCCTACGTTGTCTCCTCAGGTTCTCCCTACCTGAACGATGAATCTACCATTACCGTCATCAAATAACCATACCAAAACCAGGCAAATGAAATTCACATCTTTTTTTGTAAAGAACTATCAGCTCACCCTGGTATTGTTCCTGATGATCATAGTGGTCAGTGTGACTACAGTGATGAATATGCCACGCTCCGAAGATCCGGAACTCAATCCCCCGCAATTCCCGATCGTGATCATCTATCCGGGCACCAGTCCGCAGGATATGGAAGAACTGGTGGTCAAACCCATCGAGAATAAGATCCATGAGCTGGACGATATCAAGGAGATCAAAACCAATATCAATGACGGCGTTGCCGTACTTGAAGTGAAGTATAAATATTCCTCCAATGTAGATTCCAAATACCAGGAACTGGTCCGCGAAGTCAACTCCCTCCGTGCAACACTTCCGCAGGATATTTATAAGATAGAAGTCAAAAAAGTCACACCAACCGATGTGAATGTTTTGCAGATCGCCCTGGTATCTGAAAACGCATCCAACGAAAAGATGAAGTTCTATGCCAAAGAACTGAAAGAAGACCTGGAGAAACTGAAAAGCCTGAAAAAAGTGGAATACCACGGTGTGCAGGAACAAACCATCCGCATAGACCTTCAGCTGGACAAGATCGCAAAACTTAATATTCCCATCAACTATGTGATCGGAAACATTCAAAGCGAAGCAGCAAATATTCCTGCAGGAAGCGTACGGGCAGGGGAGAAGACTTTCAATATAAAAACCAGCGGCAAGTATAGGAACATTGAAGAGATCAGGAATACGGTTGTGTATTCAGCCGGAGGAAACATCACCAGGCTCAAAGACATTGCCGATGTGAACTTTTCTGACGAAGAACAAAAGCATATAGTAAGACTAAACGGACACAGGGCCGTATTGGTAACGGCAGCACAGAAAGAAGGAGAGAATATTGCCCGCACTCAAAAAACCTACCTGCCGCTTCTGAAACAGTTTGAGAAAAAACTTCCACCCAATATTGAGCTCGTCAAGAATTTTGACCAGGCCGATAATGTAGACAAAAGATTATCGGGTTTGGGTATCGACTTCCTGATCGCTATCGGCCTGGTATTGATCACCCTGCTTCCCCTGGGCAATCGCGCATCGCTAGTAGTAATGGTGGCCATTCCCCTTTCACTGGGTTTGGGCATTGTTGCCCTCAATGCCATGGGCTTTTCCCTGAACCAGTTGAGTATAGTAGGATTTGTGGTTGCCCTGGGTTTGCTGGTTGACGACAGTATAGTAGTTGTAGAAAATATAGAAAGATGGCTGCGCGAAGGACATTCAAAAACCTTTGCCGCTATCGAAGCCACCAAACAGATCACGCTGGCGGTGATCGGATGCACAGCCACATTGATCGTGGCCTTTCTGCCATTGGTCTTCCTTCC
The DNA here is from genome assembly GCA_024640385.1 of Sphingobacteriales bacterium. Lineage (GTDB taxonomy): Bacteria > Bacteroidota > Bacteroidia > Chitinophagales > Chitinophagaceae > Pollutibacter. Next base: position 2,869 of record JAHEFC010000001.1, on the reverse strand, counting down.
CGAAGGTTCAGGTGAATTCATTCGCAGTCTTCCTTTGGCAGTGATCACTTCCGTGTTCGCATCCATGCTGGTCTCGCTCACCATTGTTCCTTTCCTGGCCAGCCGCATGCTGAAAGCAGATCACAAACCGGAAGGAAATCTGTTCATGAGAGGTTTGAAAAAGCTGATCAGTGGTTCTTATTCAAAGCTCCTGGACAGGGCCTTGCAGCGCCCCATGATCACACTGTTCATTGCACTTGGTTTGTTTATAGGTTCTTTGGGCGTTTTCAAGATCATCGGTTTCCGCATCTTCCCCACATCTGAAAAACCACAGTTCCTGGTCAATATCAATATGCCTTTGCAGAGCAATATTGAAACCACCAATGAGGTGGCAAAAAAAGTTGAAAAAGTTCTGGCCAGGGAAAATAAGATCAGCTATTTCACTACCAATGTAGGAAAGGGAAATCCGAGGATCTATTATAACGAGATCCCTGAAAATGAAAAGGCAGACTTCGCGCAGATCTATGTTCAATTGGAAAAAGATATGAATGCGGTTGAGAAAAGAAAGATCATCAGCAAACTCCGGGATACATTCAACACGATGGCGGGAGCTAAAATTGAAGTGAAAGATTTTGAGCAGGGTCCTCCGGTTGAAGCACCCGTTGCCATCCGCATTGTGGGCGACAACCTGGACACTTTACGTAATCTAGCATCGAGGGCCGAAGCCAGTATGAAAACAGTAGATGGAGCCATCTATGTGAAAAATGAAGTTGACCTGATGAAATCTGATATCCGGCTGAACATCAATACAGAGAAATCACGAAGCCTGGGGATACTGACAGCCGATATAGACAAAACGATTCGGTTAGCCGTTTCCGGTGTTGAACTGGGCCAGTACACCAACGAGCAGGGTGATGATTATGATATTGTAATGAATGCACCGAAGAACAAATTTGCCACGTTGAAAACGTTCGAAGATATCTATGTGAACAATGCAGTGGGTACGCCCATTCCATTGAAGCAGGTGGCGGATATGGAGTTTGAAACTTCTCCCACTACCATCAAACACCTGAATAAGGAAAGATATGTAACGGTAACGGCCTTCAACAGGGAAGGCGTATTGCCCGAAAAGATCACCAATGAATTCATGGCAAGGTCTTCATCGTTGAACCTTCCCGAAGGCTATTCCATTCAGCTTGCAGGTGAAGTGGAATCCAAGCAGGAAGCATTTGGCGGAAGTTTCGGGACGGTAGTGATCGCTACCATATTTTTATTCATCATGGTATTGCTGCTGGAATTCAAAACCTTCAAAGGCATGTTGATCGTACTCTCCGTGATCCCGCTCGGCGTGATCGGTGGGGTGTTGATGCTTTGGGCCACTGGCAATCCTTTATCTTTTGTAGCTATCGTTGGATTCATTGCACTGGCCGGCGTGGAAGTAAAGAACTCCATCCTGCTCGTTGATTTCACCAATCAACTGCGTGAACAGGGGATGGGTCTTGACGACGCCATTAAACAAGCCGGCGAGATCCGCTTCCTCCCTATTGTATTGACGAGCCTGACCGCTATTGGAGGACTTACCCCCATCGCGATGAACAGCAACCCGCTGATTTCGCCGCTTGCATTGGTGTTGATCGGAGGGCTTATTTCATCAACCATTTTGTCGAGAATAGTGACCCCGGTAGTATATAAATTGATTCCACCAAGAATTGAATCTAGTGTGCTCGCCGGTTAGTATGCTAGCAGAAAAATGCAGGAGATAAGCGGGGAAGTTTCCTTAGTGCATCTTGACTAAGGAAACTTACTTGTTTATCTTTTGCATTAATTACTCTCCGGCTAACCGGCCTGCACACTAGATATCCAGCCAGCACATTAATTCCGCGCTCTGATAATAAACCGGCCCCGATTCTGGAAAACCTGGTTGTCCGAACGCATATACAATATGACCGAGGTACTGCTGCTCGGTCCAATCTGATCCGTACGACTGATATAAAACTTATCCCAACCGTCACGGGCCAGGTATTTTGAAGCCGGCGTTCCATCGATCAATAATACAGCAGAATCAATGGATGTACCTGTTACTGAAACATCGCTCAGCATCTTCAATTCAAACTGACCCGGCTTCCTAATAAAATCATTCAGCAACAGGGTCAAAGTATCGCGGCCATTTTTAAATGAAGATGTATTCCACTGTCCACAGTCATTCCAGTCGGGCGTTTCATTGGGCTCCGGTTGGAAAACAAAACCCGAAACGTTATAGACATCGAAGTACCGGATCATGGGTGTGCCAACTGCCGATGTGATCTTAAGTTCGATCCCATCAAAGGTTGCAGTAGTGAATGCATCAATTTTTTTTCTTCCTACCGACGAGCCCTTTACAATGACCGACCGCACACCATTTTTGATCCCGATCAATTCATAAGCACGAATCCTGTGTCCTTCCCTGTAGTCTTCCCCAAATACCACATGATTCAACGTAGTGGGTTGATCGAATGTCAATTTCAGTGAAAGAGTCCGTTGATCTTTCAAAAATCTCAACGGTTTTGAAAACCGCCTTGAAATCTCATCACCGAATGCTTTGTACACTGCTTTGTCTCCTTCAACTATAACCCCTGTACTATCCGGTGAGCAGTTCAATAACATCGTGCCGCCATATCCCACTGATCGGTAATACATCTTCACCAGCTCTTCCACTGATCGGCGCTTTGTTTCGTTCTGTTTACTCCAGAACCAGTAGTGATTGTATAGTGGAGCATCTGATTCCAGCGGCGCCCAGGCATCACCATCGGGATCGTCATCAAATTGGGTGGATACGCCGGTTTTAAGTTTTTCCGAACTCAAACTGTTCCAGGCAGGGTAGGAGAGCATGCCGGATTCCGTACCCGGCCAG
>JAHEFC010000065.1:11571-13173 GCA_024640385.1 Sphingobacteriales bacterium | reverse complement strand
TCTTCCGATACAGGGCTTAACTCATTATAATGGTCACGGCGGATTTTCCCCGGACGGGAGAGAATATATCATCAACACCGATTACAATAATATAACTCCGCTACCCTGGGCCAATGTTATCGCCAATCCAAAGTTTGGCACCGTGATCTCTGAAAGTGGACAGGCATACACCTGGGTGGAAAATGCACACGAGTTCCGCTTAACGCCATGGAACAATGATGCAGTCAGTGATGCATCTGGTGAAACATTTTATATCCGTGATGAAGAAAGCGGCAGGTATTGGTCTCCTGCATTTTTACCTTGCAGGGGAAGAGCCGGATATATCACGAGGCACGGCTTTGGCTATAGCAGGTTTGAACACATTGAAGAAGGCATTGGTACTGATCTCCTTGTTTATGTAGACATAGAAGCCACTGTAAAATTCTCGGTGATCAGGATCCGGAATCACTCTGCACAAAAACGACGCATGTCTGTCACAGGTTACGTAGAATGGATATTGGGCGATATCAGGCCAAAATCTTCTATGCATATCATTACGGAAACCGATCCGTTAACCGGTGCCTTATTAGCGAGAAATCAATACAATAAAGAATTCAATAACAGGATCTGCTTTTTTGATGTCAGTGAATCGACGAGAACTTTTAGTTCGGACAGAACCGAATTCATAGGCAGAAATGGCTCTTTACAACGCCCTGAGGCCATGGGAAGGGTGAGGCTTTCAGGTAGATCCGGAGCAGCGCTGGATCCCTGCGGCGCCATACAGACATATATGGACCTGGAGCCAGACCAGGAACACGAGATCATCTTCTTATTAGGTACCGGCGATAACACTACCGAAGCAACTAAACTGGTGCAGCAATTTGGAAACCCCATTGCAGCGGCCCGCGCATTTGCCAGGGTAAACGATTTCTGGGAGAAAACACTGGGCACTGTTCACCTGGAAACTCCGGATAAAGGATTAAACCTGATGGCCAACGGATGGCTTATGTACCAGACAATGGCCTGCAGGTTCTTCGCGCGGTCGGGTTTTTATCAATCGGGGGGAGCATTCGGATTCAGGGACCAGTTGCAGGATGCGTTGACCATTATCCATACTGCACCGTCCCTGGTGCATGATCATATTTTACGCTGCGCGTCCAGGCAGTTCAAGGAAGGTGACGTACAACACTGGTGGCATCCGCCAACCGGAAGAGGGGTGAGAACAAAATGTTCAGATGACTTCCTATGGCTGCCTTTTGCAACCTGCCGCTATGTTGATTTCACCGGAGATATCTCCATTCTGAATGAAAAAGCAACTTACCTGGAGGGACGACTGTTAAACGCTGAAGAGGAATCCTATTATGATCTTCCAGGAATTTCCAATTTGTCTGAGTCTTTATTTGAACACTGCAACCGTGCCATAAAACATGGGTTGAAATATGGTGCACATGGTCTTCCGTTAATTGGCACAGGTGATTGGAACGACGGTATGGACAGGGTGGGAAATCATGGCGCCGGAGAAAGCGTATGGCTTGGATTTTTCCTTTACGATGTTCTGATCAGGTTCAGCAAACTGGCTGAAAACATCAATGAACATCTTATCGCAGAAATCTACAGAAAAGA
>JAHEFC010000065.1:0-11561 GCA_024640385.1 Sphingobacteriales bacterium | reverse complement strand
CTGCCACCTTACAATTGAACATGGAAAAAAATGCCTGGGACGGGCAATGGTACCGTCGCGCCTATTTTGATAATGGCATTCCACTCGGGTCTGCCCAGAATGAGGAATGCAGTATTGATTCCATTGCTCAAAGCTGGTCCGTACTATCAGGCGCCGGAAATCCTGATCGTTCGGCCACCGCCATGGAATCAGCCTATCAGCGCCTTGTAAAAAAAGACAGTGGAATGATCCAGTTGCTGGATCCTCCATTTGATAAGTCTGGCCTGAATCCGGGATATATCAAGGGCTATGTACCCGGCGTCCGTGAAAATGGCGGTCAATACACCCACGCCGCCATATGGCTAGTGATGGCCTTTGCAAAATTAAAAAATAAGGAAAAAGTACAGGAGTTGCTACAAATGATCAATCCGGTAAATCATGGAAGCACCCCGGCACAAATTGACATCTACAAGGCAGAGCCCTACGTTGTGGCAGCAGATGTATATTCAGTGGATCAGCATGTTGGCCGTGCGGGCTGGACCTGGTATACGGGTTCTGCGGGATGGATGTACCGGCTGATAGTGGAATCAGTGCTGGGCATTTACAGGGAAGTCGATACGCTGCGACTGGATCCCTGTATTCCGGAAAACTGGGAGCCTTTCACTATCCTGTATCAATTTATCAATACAATCTACCATATCCGTTTTACCAATACTGCTGTACAAATAGCCTCCAACCGATTGATAGTAGATGGTTCGGAACAGCCGTCAAATATCATAAAACTGGTTGATGACGGGCAGGAGCACTACTGCGAATTGGAGATCAGCCACAGTACCTGAAACAAATCACCATCACATATAGTATGGTAAACCATTCAAACTACGACAAATGGCATTCGTCTTCGAATCTTGCAGTATTTCTACTACTCCTGTAACCCATCGATTTCTCAACTTTCCTGCAAATGAGCCATCTAACTTGCTGGTATAAGAATCAATTATGAAGATGCATATCTGGCGCGGGAGCGGAAATTCATTATTGAAAATATTGCTGCCGGCGTGGATTTTTTGCATTCAAAATGTTTCCTGTTCCAAAGATGATATTCAATCCAACCATTCGAATGGCACTGAAACGGCAACGATTAAGAAACTTATCGCCATTAAAACTACAGACTGGAAAAATTATCCATACATAGGGGGCTATGGCGAGGATTCAGTTTATTTTTCCTGGTCAACAGATCTTGGAGCCTATGTGTCCATTGACAGCGTAATCATCTTTTCCAGTATCCGGAAAAAATACTATGCTCAACAATCAGGGAATTACCAGGCAACTTCAGATTATGACGTATACTCGTATCAACCTGGTGCCAGCTTAAATGCGCCTACCAAAATCCTTCTCTGGTGGGTTCAAAAAGTGCCGGGAACCCAGCCAGATGCGGATTCTGCTTTTTTCTACCTGAGATATTAGTTCACCACTTGCGTTTTTGCCAATTATTCAATTTGAGTTCCAATTTTTCAGGCCAAATAGAGTCACCACATATGCAAATCTGTGAATGGACCCATATGACCTTCGCAAACCTGATCATTTAAAGGCTTTTTCTCCCAGCACACGATTGTCCATTCTTGCAGCACGGGCAACAGCTCCGTTGATGAACTGCATAGGCAGGTGCAAACGCATTCCCCAGGAGGCTTCGTTATGCTGTGCATGCGGGAAGCACAAGTGGAAAAGATTGAATCCATATTTCCACCCACGGGAAACAAGTGCCATGGCCATGGCCATCGTTACTTCGTAGTTGTCCTCAGGCCATCCGCTATCCAGGTAGAATGCAACATCAGGAGCAGGTTCACTCATAACCCGTTCTATAAGATCGTCTTTGTGAGAGAAGGTGCTTGACATGCAAACAGCAACACCAAAGGTCTCCGGATACTGCCATACGGTATAGAAAGAAACCACGCCACCCAGAGATGAGCCCCATACTGAACGGTGACGGCGATCTGTTCCAATACGCAATTTGCTTTCTGCCAGGGGTATGATCTCTTCGGCCAGTGAGCGGGCATATTTTTCATATCCGGGTTTGGTATATTCATCCATCCGGTCACCAGGGCGAATACCTATGATCACAAAATCCTCTACTGCGCTCATGGCACTCAAGGTCTGGCTGGTTTCATCGATCTCCCAGGTATGGCCCATAAAGGCTTCTTCCGGGAAAAACATATTCTGGCCATCCTGCATAAAAGCAACCGGATAAGTGGCCAGTGTATTCTCATCATAACCTGGTGGCAGGTACACGCGTAGTGCATGTGTACGTTCAAGGATCTTTGACGGAAATTCGACCAGTTTAGAAAATCTTCCTTTCTCAGATCCGAAAAAGAAAGGATAGAGTATGCGCTGGTCTTTCTCTTCCATCAACAATAATTTGTTGGCGCCAATGGACCAGTGATGTTCACCTTTATCGTCAACCAGGCAGGGTTTGAAATACAGGAATGGCTGATCAACTTCCACTTCAAAAGTTGTGATGGTGCCATCCTCGCTGACCGATACCGGTTTCAGATCCTGATCCCAGTCAGACTCCGTGCGCAATACAATTTTCCCCCTGCCAGCGGGATAGGCAACTCTCAATGTTCTTCTTTGCAGGGTAGAGGTTTTATAAAGCCTCTCTTTTTTTTCGGTTAATGTTTTCATGTTCTCAATCGTTTGTGGCAGGGGTTGATCCCCGGCCGGGTTAATATTTAATTCAGCTGCCCCCGGGGCATTCTACAGTTTCTCTACTTCAAACACATGATATTGCCAGGGCTTCATATCCAGGTAAAGCCCGGTTGTAAACAAGTTGTCTCCATCTCGGTCAAACACCGCCTCACTGCATTGATCCTTCAGCTGCCATTGCTCACCCTGGAGTTCAGGAAACGGCAGCCTGAGATAACATTGCCCATCATGAGCAGAATAGTTAACCACAACCCATGTTGATGCACCATCATCACCTTTCCATGAAAAAGCAATAAATGATTCCCATGAATCATTGCCTTCCCAGGCCGGAACGGCTTCAAGCAGGTTCCAATGGCCGTTTCGGAAAATTGGTTTCTTCAGCAGGGAGAGTAATACCGAATAAAAAAATTTCAGTTCTTCGTCTATAGGTTCCCGTGGAGCCCTCACCAGGTGTGGTGAGATGCGTTTTTTTCTCCCTTCGAACTGGCCCTGGTGAAAGAAACGCAGGCCGGGTGACAGGAAGGTGATCATAGCCGCGGCCTGATGAACTTCCCTGGCAAAGGTTTGCGCTGCACGGGGTTCGTCATGATTTTCGAGGAACCTCGCGAGTTTATCCTGGTAATCAAGACCGGCAAAAAAATGTTCCCGCACTGCCCTGGCGTGCCCCTCCGTCAACCGGTCGTACAAACGCTTATCATAGGCATAATTGAACCCTTCCTGTTGTAGGGCCCATTCCATATCCCAATATACTTCAGCCATGAAACAGAAATCAGGCACGCGTTCACGCACTGCAGCAATGGCAGGTGACCAGAAGTTCTGCGCTCTCCTGCCCCAGGTTCTTTCAAATACTTCAGGTAGTATCAGCATGGCCATATCGCACCTGACGCCATCGCATTGACCCGAGATCCTCAGCAATTCATCAGTCATGGCTTTTACTGTTTCCCTATTGCTGTAATCCAGCTGCAGGGTATCGGGCCACCCGGAGAAATAAGGATCGCGGCCGTACGCAAATACCTGGTCCACTTGGTTTGATCTGATCCGGGTGAAATTCTGCGGAGATCTTTCGAGGTCTTCTTCCGTACCGGAAACAAAATACTCCGGATGTTCTTCAACCCAGGGATGATCGGGGCCCATATGATTGGGAACAAAATCAAGCATGAGTTTCATACCCCGTTGAGATAACCTGGTGCGCAGTCTTTTAAGTGCCTCATCACCGCCAAGGTCAGGGTGAACATGATATGCAGCAATGGCAAACCCAGAACCGGCAATATCTTCTTCTTTCAGATCTGGTAAGGTTGACTCAAAATCCCGGCGCCATTCCGGATTCTCTCTTGATACCCTTCTCCCTGCTTCGCCCGTGGTCCATACACTGAGAAACCAGATCCAGTCAAACCCTATCGCTTTCAGTTGGTCCAGTTCAGCGTCTGGAATATCATCCAATCCAGCCTGCCTTCCGAGAGTTGCTGATAATTCGGTCAGCCAAACCCTGGTATTGACCTGGTAAAGAGAAGGATAGCGAGGTGTTGCCATAGCATCAGGTTTTTTGTACATCTTTTTCAAACACTGCTTTCTTACCTGCCCTGAGAGCAGATTTTTCATCAAGGTTCCCAAACAATTCAATCAGCTTGGCAACCACACCAGTCCAGCCTGTTTGATGGCTGGCACCCAGGCCCGCACCATTATCGCCATGAAAATATTCGAAGAAGAGAATATGGTCACGCCAGTGCGGATCATCCTGGAACTTCTGTGTTCCGCCAAATACAGGGCGCCTGCCCTGCTCATCGCGCAGGAAGATCCGGCACAAGCGGTCAGAGATCTCTTTGGACACTTCGAACAGGTTCATCATATTACCTGAACCTGTGGGACATTCGATCTTGAAATTGTCTCCATAATACAGGTAGAAGTTCAATAAGGCCCTGATGATGATCACATTCATCGGCATCCAAACCGGGCCCCGCCAGTTGGAGTTTCCTCCAAACATACCGGAGTCTGATTCTGCAGGCAGATAATCCACCCTGTATTCCTGTCCGTCCACATTGTAGATATAAGGATGTTGCTCGTGATACTTCGAGATCGACCGGATACCGTGAGGACCGAGAAACTCATTTTCGTCCAGCATTTTGGTAAGGATGCGGCGCAGTCTCTCAGGATTGACCAGGGCAAGTATACCCCTGTTTTCAACTCCCAGATGATCCTTGCCAGTGGGGTGACAGGTTCTTAAAAGTTCAGGCATCCGGCGAAGTCTTTCGCTGATATGTTCCATAATTGCAGGAACACTCGCCCTCTGCGATTCTTCTATCACTGTTGTGGCACACATGGGGAGCAACCCAACCAGAGAACGTACTTTCAGTCTTCTGGAACTGCCGTTGGGCAGCCTGAGCATATCGTAGTAAAATCCATCTTCTTCATCCCACATGCCATCATCATCTTCCCTATTAATGGCGGAGGCGATAAAATAGAAATGTTCAATAAATTTAAAAGCCATTTCCCCGTAAGTGGGGTCTTCGGCAGCAAGTTCAACGGCCATCTCCAGCATATTCTGACTGAACAGCGACATCCATGCGGTACCATCAGCCTGCTCAAGGTAGCCCCCCGTAGGTAGCGGGGCACTGCGGTCAAACACACCGATATTGTCCAGACCCAGAAAACCACCTTCAAAAACATTTCTGCCAAATCGATCTTTGCGGTTCACCCACCAGGTGAAGTTCAGCAACAACCTGGTAAATGCGGATTTAAGAAATGAGAAGTCTGAATTACCATGAATAGCCTGGTTGGTGCGATGAATAAATAATGTGGCCCATGCATGAACCGGCGGATTTACATCGCTGAAGTTCCATTCGTAGGCCGGGATCTGGCCATTGGGGTGCATGTATGAAGAACGAAGCATGAGCCTGAGTTGCTCTTTGGCAAAATCCGGATCAACAATAGATAAAGGAAGGGTATGGAATGCCAGATCCCAGGCGGCATACCATGGATATTCCCATTTGTCTGGCATCGAGATGATGTCTTCATTGAGCATGTGATACCAGTCGGAATTTCGGGAGTTCTTATACCCTTTATGCAGCGCGTTTGAATGATGCTCATCAAGCCAGTTATCACCATCGAAGAAAAAGAACTGTTTACTCCAGAGCATGCCTGCAATGGCCTGCCGCATCACCATAGCCTTATCCGGATCTGCTGTTGAAGGAGTGACCTGCCTGTAAAACTCATCTGCTTCGCGAAGCCTGTCAGAAAAAATGGATTCAAAATGTTTTCCGAAAAGATCGCCGTCTTTTTCTGCATTATTCTTGGTCAGCCTTAGCCGGACCACTGCAGTCTCGCCGGCACCAATGCTCAGGTGGTAGTGAGCCGATGCTTTTGTCCCTGTATTTTCGGGATTCACTTTATTATGCTGGCCGTATACAATGTAGTCATTGATCCCATCTTTAACATGCGGACTTTCATTTGAACTACCCGGGAAAAGCCGTTCATGGTTTGTTTCATTCTCGGTGAACAGTAAAGGCACCTCACCTTCGCAGGCCAGGGTGAATTCCCCTAATAAGGAATGAGATGCCGTCAGCACGCTTGCACCCGATCTGGATGCCGACTTCCTGATCATTGGTTTCTGATTAGCCCTATTGGAATCAGCGATCCAGTAAGACCAGTTATTCCTGAACCAAAGCGTTGGAAGGATATCCAATCCAGCAGTTTCCGGTCCCCTGTTGATGGCTGAGATCTTTACTAATATGTCTTCTGGGCCTTCCTTGGCATATTCCACGAATACATCGAAATAACGGTTCTCGTTGAATACACCTGTGTCCAGGAGTTCATACTCCATATCATTTCGCGAACGCCTATGATTCTCATGAATAAGGTCGCCATAAGGATAAGCAGCATGGGGATACTTATACAGCATTTTCATGTAGGAATGGGTAGGCGTATTGTCCAGGTAGAAGTAGTATTCTTTTACATCCTCGCCATGATTGCCCTCGCTGTTGGTCAGTCCAAACAATCGCTCTTTCAGAATGGGATCATTGCCATTCCATAGCGCCAACGCAAAACACATTAGTTGTTTATCGTCAGAAATTCCGGCAATACCATCTTCTCCCCAGCGGTATGCGCGGGAACGCGCATGGTCGTGCGTGAAGAAATTCCATGCGTCACCATTTTCACTGTAATCTTCCCTGACAGTTCCCCACTGTCTTTCGCTTAAGTATGGGCCCCATTTTTTCCAGGGCATCTTAAGTTGAGCTGACTCCTGTAATCGCTGCCTTTCCATAACTCAATGAATTGATGTTATCATTAAAACCAGCCACTATATCACGATCTTTTTACAGTAAGAATGCTGAAGACATCTGCGAAGGATACATATTTATCAGACGGTGAAGTTCCTGATTTATGTACCCATTAGAAATGATTTATCTCAGAATAGTGCGTTTGATATTGTGACAGATATCAATGGTAAGGTATTTCCCGGGGGATTGATGATTGATTTAACTGTAAAAGGCATATATGGGAAACCCTGCCTGGAGTTAGTACCAGCAAAATGCAAGTATCAGTAAACTGAAGCTACCAGTTAAATTTGTTTAGTATTGGCGTTCAAAAATGTCCGGAGGTTTTCGCGGTAAGAATCTCCGATGGGTATTTCTGTATTTTTGATCCAGACCGCGCTGTTGTCAATCGCCTCCACATAGTGGAAGGATACCAGGAATGATTTATGTACCCGCACAAACAGGTAGGGTAGCAGGAAGGATTCCAGATTTTTCATGGTCTGCAGGGTCAGTATTTTTGTCTTCGTGGTGAAGAATGAAACATAATTGCCTTTGCCCTCTATATACATGATATCCTTAACCTGTAGATTGATCATCTTATGCTCGTTCTTAACCAGGATGAAGTCTTCCCGGTCATGAAGCGATTTTGCAACTACATTGTTTTCCCTGCCAATTACCGGGTATCCAAGGTCTTTAACCGGCTCCATAGTAGTTTCAAAACCATTGACATCCTGGTTGGAATTCCCGGTTTTTGCATAATTAACTGCGGCAATTGCTCGGATCATAATGAAAGGGGCTTTTTACTTTGAACGAATAGTCAGAAGACACCCTGAAGTTCTTGAAAGTTTGAAACCTGAAAACATTTGGCCAATGCAATTAATTACAAATAAAAAATATTTTATTAATGATGTTATTTCTGCTGTAATATCCAATCCAAAATATTGAATATCAATTGTTTATTGCAGTTAATCCGGATCAATGACCTGTTGAACTTCGGCCCGGTTTAAACCCGATTTCCTTCAACTCTTTTTTGATGAAGCTGGCTGAATAGCCCAATTTAGCAGCAACTTCTGCCATGGGAACTTTATTTTTGAGCAGCTCACGGGCATAATTGATCTTGACAGTTTTCATGAATTTACCCGGTGTAGTGTCGAATGCTTTGAATTGGCGGTTAAGCTGAACAGTATTTGTTTTATAAAACTCGGCCAGACCTTCCACCGTCATGATATTATGAGACCTGATGGCTTCGGCAATCTGATCAATGGTTAATGAGGGGGTTTCCTCTTTTTGCGGGATAATAAGCCTGGCTTTCTTTCTCTTATAAGCCTGGTAACCAAATCCCAGTCCTGTGAGTAAAATGATCAGGCCTGTACCATAAAAAACCAATTTTTTACTCTGCTCTGTTTTATTTGCCTGGATTCTATTGAAATAAACGGGCAGGAAATTCTTTACTACCTGGTAACAATCAATAACATAAAGCCCGGATATGGCCCCGGCATACACCGTGTCGTTATAAAGGGTCAGCGCTCCCCGGTTGAATTCCACATTGCTGATATAGGGAATCAGTTCCTTCTTTTTATCCGGCAATAAATACAGCCCGTTTTCGGTGGAGATCCAGGTGTTTCTCTGGGCATCGATCAACACCATTACAGTAAAGGGGGTATTTGAAAAAAGCCTGAGTGTAGCCGGATTCAACCCTTCAATGGTATACGCTCCATCATCTGAGGAAAGATAAACGGTGTTTTTGAAAGAATAAATATCCCGGATACGGGTTCTTAGTTTTAAGATCTGATTTACCGACTGACCATCGTAAGCAAATAGTTCACCCGTTTGGGTGCAAAACAGCAATTTGTCGCCCACCAATTCCATGTCGTAGTATTCAAACCCCTGGTGAATGGGCTGCAGATTGAAACTACTGTCCAGCCTGTTAAAAGACTTGGTATTGAGAGAATATATATTGTTTTTATACTCTACCAGTTTGCGGGAATAGCCTGCAAAAACATTGACACCGGAGCTTATTTCCCGAAACTCTGCCGGAGGTACGAGTTCAAATAAATGATCCGAAGAGAGGAAATATCTGTTCCGGATCTTCCGTAGATATCCGTTAGAATATTCAGGCTTCCTGATTTTTATGGTGTCATTTACAAATATCCCGGAGTAACTGCTTATTACCTTAAGACCCTGTTCCAGGTAGATATCACGAATGGACGACCCCTCGTAATAATGATTGTAGTTGTTGTTTATGGCATATTCAAATAATGATCCACCAGCCGAGACAAATAAGCGGTTGCCCACATCGGCCTTAGATGCGTTTTTAATAGATTTCTGTGGGATCAGGTAAGAAATAGGTTCCGCATTGTACAGATACCGGTTCGGCAAATAATCAGCTTCAAAAAAATCCTTGTCAAAAAAAACATAAGCCTTTTCAAATTTCATTTTCTGCAGCTCCCAATGCTGCCCCACCAGTTTGTAAAGCCCATCTCCTGTTTTCACATAAATTTCATCACTGACAGTAAACACATTTCGGACAGGCGTTGAAAAAAAATGCTTAGCCACAAAACTGGTGTCCTGGCTTTTCGCCAGAATTGGAAAAAATAAAATTAGAATGTATAATAATTTGAAATTCAATTTTGCAGCCAATTATTACATTGAAAATTACAGGGTTGCTACAATTAACATAATCTGTAATTTAAAAAATATTTATTACAGCAGGCTGTTAAACTTGTCTCAGAAATTACAATCCCCTGGATAATATCCAATGATGTTATTTACAAAGATTTAGATAGGGTTAAAAAGAAAAAAAGAATACTTACTCTTAAACAAACTACAAAGCACCGGATACGGCCCGCCAGATCAGCCAGATATTCAATCCCAGGTAAGAAATCAGAACGATCAAAGCAATAGCATTATCGAAGTGGATCCCCTGCTGGATTTTGTTCTGTTTGATCAACCGCAGTGAATAGGCATTGGCTGCGATCACGATCAAGATGAAAAACAGGGTAATCCCATGCAACGCATCTACCAGTGTAAATGAAGACGATTCCGGCAGGGAAGAATCAATAATGTACTTGTTACCGATCACGGCAAATAATGAACCCACACTGAGTCCGAAACGGGAATCCATGCTGTCTGAATGGATATAAAAGCAGATATAGGAAATGAAAAAAGCCAGGTACATGCCCAGGAACATTTTCCAGAATAAACCTATGGCATCTCTTTTGATAGAGAGGCGGACACGAAAAATACTGTATTCAGACTCTTGCTTTACAGCAGCTTCATTACCAAATGCAGTAGGGTATACTTTTTTTCCAGCGCTGATAATACAACTGTCCACATTCCAGCCCCGCAGGGTATAGCGTTTGTCATAATGCTCTCCCAGGGTATCGGGCATAAAGACCATGGTTGAGGCATCAAACTGGGAGTTTTCCAGGAATATTCGGAGCTTCTGCTCGTCAAACGGAAAATTCGAAATCTTCCAGGAATCCTTTAAAACACATTGCAATTTCATCTGCAGGAAAATGCGGCCTCCCGTGGTGTCGATCGTGGAAAATGCTTTGTCAACAGTTTTGGCGTTAGACACTTCGAGGTTATTGACAAAATCCAATTCCGGATTTTTGTATTTCAGCCAGAGCCAGAACGTGGTGGCAAATTCTTTTTGTTTAAAGTCGATATCATGGATACTGGTAATATAAATGCCTACCAGCACGGTATCTTTTTTCACATCCTGCGCCCATGCGGCGGCGTATGCAGATAAGATGAAAATCACAGATAGTATCAGTCTCTTCATAAAATAGTTTGCCCATTCTGCCGGATCAGCAGGTATATAATGTAAAACGCTGTTCCTGCTGATGTATTGTTGAATATGTTAGCTTTACGTTGTAAATTACCAGGAAGCGATTATGAAAAATATTATTTTAAACACAGTACTGTCAGGATTCATCACTTCAATGCTGATCTCCTGTAATTCCATCTCAACCACCCAGGTAGATAAAGAGCAGATCAAAAAAGAGATCCAGGCAAAAGAAGATGCATTTGCCCAGGTCTATAACTCCGGCGAACTCAGAAACATCGGTTATTATGCCGATGATGCCATAACTTATTACCAGAACAGGGCACCGTTGGTAGGCAAAGATGCCATTATAGAATTTCTGAAATCCGACCTGGATTCAAATACCAATACTATTTCTTTTAAAACCAGGGAAGTATTTCCTTCCAGTGACGGGAACCAGGTTGTAGAGATTGGCTATTTTGAACTCCTTGACTCTGCGAGTATTGTTATCAATACAGGTAATTATATGGCCCTGTTTGAAAAAAGAAATGGGAAATATGTGTCTGTCAGGGATATGAGTGTGTCTAATGTGCCACTCAGGTAGAAAAGAGTAATTATCGTCTTCTGCCGCCGCCGCCGCCTCTTCCACCTCCGCCAAAACCGCCGCCGCCACCGCTAAAACCGCTGCTCCTGTTAGATGTGGAAGGACGTGCGGATGACCCATAATTACCTGAAGAACGGTTGCGTCCCCCGGCTGGTTGTGTGGACGCTGATGGTCCCCGATCGCCTCCCCCCACAGGTTGCGTTGACGCTCCACCCGATCCCCGATTGCCACCTCCCACTGGTTGTGTAGAAGCTGAAGG
>JAHEFC010000064.1 GCA_024640385.1 Sphingobacteriales bacterium | reverse complement strand
TGCGGGACGTTTTGCGGCCGTACCCAGGAAAGTGCTTGTTGTTCTGCAGTTCTCGGTTTCTGTTATGCTGATCATCGGGACCATCGTGATCTATCAGCAGATCCAGCATGCACGCAACAGGCCTGTGGGTTATAGCAAAGAGAGTTTGTTAGCAGTAAGCTCAAACGACGTTATACATGGGAAGTTTGAAGTGATCCGGAATGAACTGAAAAACTCGAACCTGATCGTGGACATGGCGGAATCTACCAGTCCAACTACCCAGGTCTATAATTCGAATGGAGGATTTGACTGGGAAGGAAAGGATCCGGGCGCAGGCGTAGACTTTCCCAATTCAGGGGTCACTTACGAGTTCGGCAAAGTGATCGGCTGGAAGATCAAAGAGGGAAGAGATTTTTCAAGGGATTTCGCCACGGATTCGCTGGCATTTATCCTCAATGAGTCTGCTGTTAAATTCATCGGGTTTAAAGACCCCGTAGGAAAGACCATCAAATGGGATGATAAGGTCTTTACCGTGATCGGTGTGGTCAACGATATGCTTGTTGAATCGCCATACCAACCGGTGCGGGCGTCCATGTATCATCTTTCACTGGATCAGGAAAATGTGATCATCATAAAAGCCAATCCTTCACTTCCTGCAGGTAAGGCCATGGCCTCGATTGAAAATGTATTCAAGAAATATGATCCTGCCGATGTGCTGGCATTCAAATTCGTAGACGAGGAGTTCGCCCGCAAGTTTGGCGATGAAGAACGGATAGGTAAACTCGCGGCTGTGTTTGCCATACTCGCAGTATTTATTTCGTGCCTGGGTCTGTTTGGACTCGCATCATTTGTTGCAGAGCAGAGAACCAAGGAGATCGGGATCCGTAAAGTGGTAGGAGCCTCTGTGTTCAATTTGTGGGGTTTGCTGTCGAAAGACTTCGTGATCCTGGTTGCCATTGCCTGCGCCATTGCCATACCGCTTGCATGGTACGGAATGTACGAGTGGCTGCAAAAATATGATTACAGAACAGATATCAAATGGTGGGTATTTGCATTGGCTGTAACAGGATCCATGCTGATCACACTGTTGACAGTCAGCTTCCAGGCGGTGAAAGCAGCTTTGGCAAATCCGGTAAGAAGCCTGAGAACGGAGTAGACTATGAATGTTATGAATGAGATAAATGTGGAAAAATGTGATAAATGAAATAATATATGTGGAAGAACTATCTGAATATTACTGTTAGGAACCTGAAGCGTCATCCGTTATTCAGTTTTATAAATATTTCGGGCCTCAGTATTGGGCTGGCCTTGTGTATGCTCATCGCTCTTTATCTGAAAGATGAGAAGAGTTTTGATATGTTCCATTCGAAAAAGGACCGTATCTATCGCATTGTGCGTGATGATATTCAGCCCGATGGAACTGCCACCCATGACGGGAATACCGGTATGAAACAGGGGCCAGCTTTCAAGGAGGCCATACCAGAGATCGAGGCCTTTGTCAGGATCCAGAGTGAAAGACTTCCGGTCAAGGTTGGTAATGAAGTTTTTGAGCAGGAAGGAATGTATGCTGACAGCAATTTCTTTTCTGTATTTGACTTCCCCATGAAACAGGGTAACCCGGCTACTGCTTTGTCTGGCATGTATTCTGTTGTGCTGTCAGAAGATGTGGCGGTTAAATTATTCGGCAGGAAAGATGCCCTGAATAATACCATTGAACTACCGCTTGGAGATGATCGGGCATTCATTCCATTCCAGGTCACGGGCATAGTTCCGCATTCTCCTTTGAATTCATCAATTGATATTACCATGCTGCTGCCGATCCAGCTTAATCAAAGAAGGGACGGTGGTGATAACAGCTGGCTGAATTTCTTCCTCAACAGTTTTGTAGTACTGAATGAGAATGCTGATCCTAAAACCGTGGAAGCGAAAATGGAGAAAGTCTATACTGCAAGTGCCAGGGACGAGATCAGGGAGATGCGGGAGAAATTTGATTTCAAGGGTGAAATGAGATACGGATTGCAGACCCTGAAGGAAATGCACCTGAGTACGAAATATGTTTCCGGAAACGGTCTTAAGGATTCCAGTAAACCGATATATGGTAATATACTTGGAGGCATAGCCATTTTCATTCTCCTGATCGCATGTATAAATTTTGTCAACCTGACCCTGGCAAGGTCTCTGAAAAGGGCAAAGGAGATCGGGATCAGGAAAGTGGTAGGTGGCGAAAGAAGGCAGATCATCATACAGTTCCTGGGTGAAACATTCCTGCTCTGCCTGATCGCTTTCCTTCTGGCAGTTGTTTTGGTTTTCCTGGCCTTGCCCGTATTCAATGTGCTGTCTGGCAAGTCACTTTCATTTGCATATCTGTTTGATATAAAACTGCTTCTTGTCTATCTGGGCCTGTTCCTCCTGACTTCGCTGCTGGCCGGATTCTATCCCGCATTTGTACTGTCAGCATTCGATCCTGTCAAAACCTTGTATAACAGGGTGAGGTATGCTGGTAAAAATTACCTGGCACATAGCCTGGTAGTACTTCAATTCGCCATTGCGGCCTTTCTTATCATTTCCACCATCACCATCTACAGGCAATTCAATCATTTAACGGGGATGGACCTGGGGTATAACGACAAGAACCTGATCATGTTAAGAACAGAGCAGATGAAATCTGACAGGTTGCATACTTTCAAAAATGAATTGCTGAAAGATCCTTCAATAGTTTCCATTGCCGGCAGGCAGGGAGGGAGCTGGTATACTGTGGCGAAGGTGGATGGTAAATCCATGGATTTTGCTCTTGAAGTGCTTGATACAACAAGGTTTGAAACTTACCAGATCCCTTTAGTAAAAGGCAGGAACCTTTCGCCTTCATTTCCATCAGATTCCACATCCTCTGTTTTAGTGAATGAAGAATTCGTCAGAAGGGCAGGATGGAAAGATATCAACGGGAAGCAGGTTGATTTTTTCTATGATTCGCTTAAATATGATGTGGTGGGTGTGGTACGTGATCATCATTATGAATCGCTTGCAGAGAAGATCGGGCCGCAGTTGTTCATCATGCATCCCAAATACAGCTATGGCGAGCTGGCTATAAAGGTTAAAGAAGGTCAGGGCGCAAAGGCAATAGACCATATCAGGAAAGTCAGCAAGGAGTTATTCCCACTGGTGCCATTCAATTACGAGTATAAAGATGTTACCAATAAGCGGCAGTATGAAGTGGAAGAGAAATTCCAGAAGATCATTTCGTATTCGGCGATCATGGCCATTTTTATTTCCTGTATCGGCTTGTTCGGACTCGCCAGTCTGGCCGCTGAAAAGCGTACCAAAGAGATCGGTATCAGGAAGGTGCTGGGAGATTCAGTACTTGGCATATCGTCACGGCTCTCCATTCGTTTTCTTCAGCTGGTCATGATCGCCGTTGTGATTGCGATCCCGGCGGCCTGGTATGCATTGAATACCTGGCTGGAAAACTATCCTTTCAGGATCAATATCGGGGCCGGCGTATTTGTATTTACCGTTTTTATACTGGTATTGATCGCCCTCCTGACAACAGGATATCAATCACTGAAAGCTGCGCGGGCAAATCCTGTAAAAAGCCTGAGATCGGAGTAAAATGCCATTGGTGAAATATAAAGTGATATACCTATGCTGAAAAGCTATTTCAAAATTGCCATCCGGAATCTTTCCAAGCACAAACTTTACAGCCTGGTGAATATTGCCGGTCTGACCATTGCTTTGACAGCCTGTTTATTGATCGGTTTGTACGTATGGAATGAGATAACCTATGATAAGTTTCATCATAACGCTGATCGTATAGTAAGGGTGACGATGGAATACAGCAATGCCGGAACGGTGAACAAAACGGCAGTAACAGGAACCAGGGTAGGTCCCGAATTTAAGCGCCAGTTTCCTGAAGTGGAGGCTTTTTCCAGAACCATTAAAGGCAGCAGGGTGATATCAAGGGGAGATAAAGTGTTCACGGAGGATAATGTGTTGTTTGCTGATTCTGCATTCTTTTCCATGTTCAGTTTTAAATTATCAGAGGGTGATGCAAGAACCTGTTTGAACAGCCCGGAGAAGATCGTTGTCACCAGGCAAATGGCGAAAAAGTATTTTGGCAATGAAGAGGCACTCGGGAAAACGATGAAGCTGGCTAATGGTGATGAAATGATGGTCAGCGGAATTGCAGAAGACATACCGGGAAATTCCCAGATCAGATTTGATATCGTAATGCCGTTCATGACCCTGGGAGCAGCCAAGCAGGACGAACAATGGTTCACAGCCAACTATGTCACTTATATCCTGGTACGCAACCGTAACCATATCGAAGGCCTTCAGCAGAAGATAACAACGTTCATGAAAGGCGTATCGCGTAAAGAATTGTTTCCCCAAAGCAATGATTATTTAACACATAGACTTGAAAAACTGAGGGATGTTCACCTTTATTCAAACGTTGGCGGAGGCATTGAGCCGGGTGGAAATATTGTTTATGTGTATATATTAAGCGTAATTGCCTTCCTTATTCTTTTAGTTGCCTGCGTCAATTATACCAATCTTGCAGTTGTACAATCGGCAGGCCGGGCTGTTGAGGTTGGTATCCGTAAGGTGCTGGGTGCACATAGAAGGCAGTTGCTTGTTCAATTTCTGGGTGAATCGTTTGTGGTGGTTTTTGCTTCATTGATACTGTCGCTGGTTTTCTGTTTTTTAATCTTACCCCATTTTAATGATATCTCCGGCACTTCAATTGGATTTTCATCCGTAGGGGAGCCTGCTATCATGGGCATGGTTCTTGGCTCAGCCATACTTATCGTTCTGATCACCGGTCTATATCCGGCCATACTGCTTTCGAGATCTAAACTCGGGTCCATCATGAAATCGGGTATCCGGGTCTCATCTTCCGGAGGATATGTAAGAAAGATCATGATCGTTTTTCAGTTTGTTGTATCTGTATTCCTAATCGCTTCTTCCATCATAGTGACTGAACAGCTGGGATTCATCAGAAATAAGGAGCTGGGCTATAAAAAGGAACATCTCATTATTCTTCCCATTGATAATAAAACCAGGGAGCATTACGAGGAGTTCAAATCAGCGATAGTTTCGCAGCCAGGTATATTGGGGGTGAGCGGTGCATACGAAACACCCAGTTTTATTGAATGGTCAGATGGTGTTTCTGCCGAAACCGGAACCGGGAAGAAGGAGCTTTCTGTGAATGCAATACCGGTAGACCTGGATTTTATTTCCACGCTTGGCATGCAGCTGGCGGCTGGCAGGGATTTTAACAGGACTGATCTGCTGGCGCAGGACACTACGGATAATTACAAGAATTATCAGAACAGTTATATCATTAATGAGAAAGCTGCAGCTGAACTGGGCTGGACTCCCGAGGAAGCGGTTGGTAAAACACTACACAAAGGATCGCCTGGTATCATTAAAGGAGTGGTGAAGGACTTTAATTTTTCGTCTCTGCACGATCCTATTGGCCCGCTGGTGATCTTTCTGGAACCGCATTATGTTTTTCAGATGTTTGTAAGGGTAAAGGGGGAGAATATTCAGTCCACTCTATCTGCAATTGAAAGGGTTTGGAAAACCAGGGTATCTCACAGGCCGTTTGAATTCAAATTTCTGGATGAAGAATACTATAGTTTATATAAGACAGAACAAAGGACTGCGCAGATATTCAGTTTGTTCTCCGGCCTCGCTATCCTTCTTGCCTGCCTTGGGCTTTTCGCCCTCGCTGCTTTCACAACTGTACAGCGAACCAAGGAGATCGGCATCAGGAAGGTGCTGGGGGCCAGCATTGCAGGAATTGCTGTGATGCTGTCCAAAGAATTCCTTTTACTGGTTGGGCTGGCCATCCTGATCTCCATCCCCATTGCCTGGTATGCGGGTTCAAGATGGTTACAGGATTTTGCTTACCGGATCGAGTTGAGCTGGTGGATGTTCCTGGTGGCAGGGGTTATAGGCGTTCTGATAGCTTTGATCGCTGTGAGCTCGCAAGCCATCAAAGCAGCCCTGTCGAATCCGGTTAAGAGTTTAAGAACAGAATAGCTATTATAACAAACAAAAAATGCAAGTATGAAACAGGTTTTAATTTTTGGATTGGCTTTGTTTCTGGCAATGAATGTGTTTTCACAGGAGGGGGAACCCTTTATGGTGAAGAATTATGGCGGAGTCAAACGGGTTAAGGCATCAACAGCAGGTGGTAATATTACAGTGGAAGGAGCTGACGTGAGCGAAGCCACTGTAAAGCTCTATATCCGGGCTTCAGACTATAACCAGAAATTGTCTGAAGCGGAGATCAGGGAAAGGCTTGAAAAAGATTATATCCTGAAAATGGATGTTGAGGGTGATCTGCTGGTGTTACAAGCCAAAGCCCGAAACAATATCAATTGGAAAAAAGGTCTTTCCATTTCATTTACTGTTACGGTTCCAAAATCTACTTCCAATGATCTCACTACCAGTGGAGGTAATATTGTACTCAGGGGTGTTTCGGGCAAACAGGATTTTGTGACCAGTGGAGGCAACCTTGTGGTTAAAGATGCATCAGGTACTATTAAGGGTACAACTTCCGGAGGCAATATCACAGCTGAGCGTTTATCGGACAATATTGAGCTGGTGACCAGTGGAGGTAATATAGATGCAGAGGAATGCAAGGGTACTATCAAACTTGTAACATCCGGCGGCAATCTGAGTCTTGAAGACCTGAACGGTACCATTACCGCATCAACCAGCGGCGGGAATGTGAGCGGAGAAGATCTACGGGGTGAGATCCAAACTGGAACCAGCGGCGGGAATATGGATCTTGAAAAGATCTACGGCTCTGTAAAAGCCGGTACCAGTGGAGGCAGTTTGAGAGTGTCTATTGAAGAAGTTGGAAAATATGTCAAACTGAATAATTCCGGCGGTAATGTAGAACTTGAATTGCCCTCAGGTAAGGGATACGATCTTGATATACGGGGTTCTAAAATTCATACTGAGGCCCTCAGCAATTATTCCGGCAGCATGACGGAGGGAAAGCTGAATGGAAAACTGAATGGCGGTGGTATACCTGTCACTATAGACAACAGCGGCAGGGTGAATCTTTCATTTCATAAATAGAAGATCATGATCGAATTAAAAGGAATATCTAAATGGTATAACACTGGTGCCAATAAAACCTATGTACTCCGTGATGTGGATCTGATCATAAGGGAAGGCGAGTTTGTTTCTGTGATGGGTCCGTCCGGTTCAGGTAAGTCTACGCTCCTGAATATACTTGGCATGCTGGATGAGCCTTCTGAAGGATACCAGTATTTCATGGGTGAAGCGGTGCATTTGCTCAAAGAAAAGCAGAAGTCAAATCTTTATAAGAAAAATGTAGGCTTTGTATTCCAGGCTTATCACCTGATTGATGAGCTGACCGTGTTTGAAAATATTGAAACACCGCTGTTGTACCAGGATGTGAAACAATCGGAAAGAAAAGCCATGGTAGCTGATATGCTGGACAGGTTCAATATTGTGGGAAAGAAAGATCTTTTTCCCGCGCAGCTTTCTGGTGGTCAACAGCAATTGGTGGGAATTGCCAGGGCGCTTATCGCAAATCCTAAATTATTACTGGCCGATGAGCCCACAGGTAACCTGAATTCAAAGCAGGGTGAAGAGATCATGCAGTTATTCAGGAAACTTAACGACGACGGAGTGACCATAGTGCAGGTTACGCATTCGGAGAAAAATGCTGCTTACGGTTCACGCGTCATTGATTTGTTGGATGGTACAATTATTTAAAGTAAGATCATGAGTGGAGTTAAATATATTTTGATCGTTGCCATGGTATGTTGCATGGCTGGGGTTCAGGGGCAGACAGCAGGTACGAAGCTGAGCCTGCAGGAAGCCGTGGATATTGCCCTGAAGAATAATATCCAGGTGAAACAGTCTGAACTGAAAGTGGAGACAGCGGATATCAATCGCAAACAGGCAAAAGCCAATATGCTTCCAAACCTGAATGGTGATTTCAATTACGGCTGGAATAACGGTAGAAACATTGATCCGTTCTTGAATGTATACGTAAATCAACAACTTACCGGCTCAAATATCGGGCTGACCAGCCAGTGGGTTTTGTTCAATGGCCTGCAGGTCCAAAATCTTATTAAACAGAATAGCCTTACTCTCGAGGCTTCAAAAATGGACCTGCAACAGAATAAGGAAACCCTCACCATGAATGTGATCCTGAATTATCTGCAGGTGTTGAGTAACGAGGATATTTTAGTGAATTTGGAGAACCAGGCTACTGTCACAAAAAATCAGGTGGAGAGGCTTGAGGTACTTGTCCGGGAAGGTGCGAAAGGCCAGTACCAGCTGTCTGATATGAAAGGTCAGTATGCCAATGAAAAAGTGGCCATTGTAAATGCAAGAAACAGCGTGGAGATCTCTAAGATGAATTTCTGCCAGTTGCTGAACATGCCTTATAACAAAGACCTGGCGCTGGAAAGGAATGATGCACCCATGCCTTCAGAGGTTTATGCAGGTACGCCTGAGGAAATTTACCGGAAGGCATCAGAGCAGCTTGCCATTGTGAAGGCGGGAGGCCTGAGGGTGGAAAGTGCAAAAAGGGCAGTAAAAGTGGAGAAAGGTGCCTATTACCCCAGGATAGGATTGTACGGCAATTTGTTTTCAAATTATTCGAGCACTACAAACAGGAATATACCAGGCGCGGTTACTGATGTATTGACAGATAATTATGTGCTTGTGAACAATGTGAAATCTCTTGTTTATTCGCCAAGGCAGCAGTTCACTTCTGAAGAGATCCCTTATTTCGATCAGATGAAGAATAACGTGGGTAGTTCATTCGGGATTGGCGCTAGCATTCCCTTATTCAATAATTTCAGAACCAAATACAGGGTTGAACAGGCAAAGGTGATGGCAAAGAATGCGGAACTGGAAAAGCAACTGATCGATCTGAATCTTAAGCAACAGGTTGATCAGGCTTATGCCAATATGCTGGCCAGTTATAACAGGTATGCTGCATTCCAGGAGCAATACAATGAATACCTGGAATCGTTCAGGGCAAACGAGATCCGCTTCAATACAGGGGCGATCAATTCATTTGAATACCTGTCTGCCAAAAATAACCTTGACAGGGCCAGGCTGAGCCTTACACAGGTGAGGTACGAATATATTTTCAGAACCAGGATCCTTGATTATTTCCAGGGCATGCTGAGTTACTGATCAATAGCATTGTGTTCAGCGTTTTTAAGGGCATCTTCCCTGATCATTTTGGTGAACATCTGTTCAAGCCGGCGTATTCTGGAGAACAGTTTGAGCAGTGCAAAGCTGAAAAGCAATATGCATATATAGTAGAGCAGGTCAGCCCCTCTTCCAACCCCCAGTTTATGGGCGATCTCATTGGTCAGATCGGGCCAGATGATAAAGATCACGGATGCTGACAGCAGCAGGATCAATATCGCCAGGTCCAGGACCGTTTTGCGAAGCCTGGTCACATAGTAAAGACCCAAAGCGGAAACGCCGAATAGCAGGAGTAGTTGTATGCCGTTCATGAGAATAGTTTATAAAAGACCAGATCGATGAATATTCTGATACTGTTCCGTGAAGACTGGCCATGTTTTATGGAATAGTCTGTATAATGAATGGTCACGGGAACTTCTTCTACCCGCAATTGATTTTTTTTTGCCTCGATCAGGATCTCGGTTGCATGAGCCATCCTGTTTTCGGTGATCCTGATCTTATTAAGCGCTTTCCTGTTCATGGCCCTTAAGCCATTGTGGGCATCGGTCAGTTTTAATCCCGTAAATATGAAATTGAAAAATATCGCTATTTGAAGCAGCAGCTTTTTCGAAAAGGGCATGTTTACTGGCTGGCTGGAGAGAAACCTGGAACCGATACAAATATCAGCCTGACCTGATATTACAGGGTCGATCACCAGCGGCAGGTCGTCCGGATCATGCTGCCCGTCTGCATCGAAAGTGACCACTATGCCGGCATTCAATCCAATAGCATAATCAAAACCTGTTTGTAAGGCCGCCCCCTGGCCGAGATTTTGCCTGTGACTCAGGTAGTGCACGTTGAATTCTCTGATCCGATGGAAAATGTTTTTTTCAGAGCCATCATTCACCACTATGATATTATGGAAGCCCTTCTGTTTAAGGGTGGCGATGATCTCTTTTAAATGCTCATCGTGATTGAAAACGGGAATGACAATGTAGAGATCCTGATGTTCCAAATGGGTAATTATTTTCAAATATCCAGTTTTTTTGGGACCAGGGAGTTTGGCAAAATGATTTGTTCAAGCACCAGTAGGAGGCATGTCAATTATATTATATATGAAATCCGGGCCCGGTCAAAATTATAGACGTCTGCCTGTACCTGGACGTTTGATAAATGGCTAACTTTTACCGATCAACAATTACAATGTCAGGTATTTTTTTGGCCGATGCAGTTGCTGACCCCTTTGCAGGTTTAGCTAATGCCATGCCCCAGTTGGTATGGATCGCAGAGGCAGACGGCACGGTTTCCTACTATAATGAAAGGATCAGTGAGTTCCAGGGAGCGGAACTATTACCCAATGGTCAATGGAAATGGGAGGGGCTTCTGCATCCGGATGATCTTATGCCAACCGAGCAGGCATGGCGAAAGGCCGTTTTGACCGGTACGGTCTATGAAATGGAGCATCGCATCGTTACTAAAACCGGACAGTTTCATTGGTACCTCAGCAGGGCATTCCCACAGAAGGATGAAAATGGATTGGTGATCCGATGGTATGGAACGGCTACAGATGTTCATCATCAAAAAGAGGTCCAGAATTTATTGCGTCAATCCGAAGCTGAGTTTCGCGCCATGTTCGAAGCCTCCATTGTTGGGATGGCCCAGGCTTATGCAAACGGAAAGCTGTTGAGGGTCAATGATGCCTTTTGTGAACTTACGGGCTATAGCCGCGAGGAATTATTGAACTCGAGGTTTTCAGATATCACGCATCCTGAAGACCGGGTCGAGGATTTTGCCCGATACGAGAACATGATCAATGGAGTGGACAAAAAGTATTTTTCTGAAAAAAGATACATACGAAAAGACGGAGCCATCGTTTGGGTAATGGTCACTGCAACGCCAATTTTTGATAATAAAGGGAATTTCAAGCATACCATCGCTGTTATTCAGAACATCACTGACAGGAAGAATATTGAGCAGGCCAATGAAAAACTTGCCACTCACCTTAAGATCGCCACAGATTCCGCGCGTGCAGGTACATGGTATCACGACCTTGTAACGGGTTCGCTGGAATGGTCTGATCAGCATAAAGACTTATGGGGTTTTGACCGTAAAAAAACGGATCTCAGGTATGAAGACTGGCACAACTTCATTTATGCCGAAGACAGGAAGTCTGTTTTCGCCAGCCTTGATCATGCCAGGGTCCATCACAGCCTGTACGAAGCTCAATACAGGATCAAAAAGGCCGATGATAGTGGTAGCTTATGGGTCCAATCCATCGGGCAGTTCAGGTATAATGAAAGAAATGAACCGATAGCGGTCACTGGTATCAGCGTTGATATTACTGACAATAAGAACAGTCAGAAAGAACTATTGGAATTGAAAGAACAACTTGAGCTTACTGTAAGGAATGTTCCTGCGGGGATCATGTTGTTGAACCGTAATCAGGAGATCATATTCGCCAACGATAAAGCAGCGTGGTTTCTGAAAGTGGACAAGGTGGATGAGCTGATGTCAGACAAAGACATTTCTTCACTGCATAAGATCGGGAAAAGACATTTCAATGTATTTGATCAGTTGGGAAATGAAATGGATGAAAGTTCTTCCCCTGTAAAAAAAGCTTTTGCAACCGGCAAAAACAGTGAAGACATTTTCCGTATCGAGTTTAAAAATGGAGAAAAAGCGAAGTGGATAGTTTACAACTGCAATCCCGTTCTTGACGATCGTGGTGAAACAATGATGGTACTTGCGACCATAACAGATATCACCTCGCAGAAAGAAGCGGAACAGCAGATCAGGCAAAGTGAAGAGCAGCTGAGATTTCTGGCGGAGTCAATACCCCAGTTGGTTTGGATGGCAGATGAAAAAGGAAATTTCGAATATAAAACCGGAAGATGGTTTGAGTATTCCGGTCTTGAGCAGGATGATCCTGACGTTCTTGAAAAAATGCTGCATCCGGAAGATCGTGAAAGAATAGGATCCCTGTGGAGGGAATGTCTCGCATCCAGGAATCCATTCAGGGACGAAGCCAGGCTGAGAAACCGGAATGGTGAATACCGGTGGCATGCTGTAAGCGGCGAACCGATCAGAAATACGGAAGGCATGGTTTTCAAATGGATAGGAGTGTTCACGGATATTGATGTGCAGAAAACATCTGCTGAAAAGCTGGAGCTTCTTGTAGCCCTCCGGACCAGGGAACTAAAACGTTCCAATGAAGACCTCCAACAGTTTGCGCATGTTGCTTCCCACGACCTGAAAGAACCTCTGAGAAAGATCAAAATATTCGGTTCCAGGTTAAAGGATGATCCTGAAACTACGTTGTCTGAAAAAGCGAGGCTCTATCTGTCAAAGATCGAGGGTGCGGCCAACAGGATGGAAACCATGGTTGAGGGTGTGCTTCAATATTCGTCATTGAACGCAACAGTGCAGCAGCCTGAAAAAGTAGATCTGAATGGTGTGCTGGATAATATTCTTTCAGACCTGGAGATAACCATTCAGCAATCCGGCGCCATTGTTAATTATCATGATCTTCCGGTAATAGAGGGAGCACCGGTGCTTATATATCAGTTGCTGTACAACCTGGTGAATAATTCGCTGAAATTCCGACGCCCGGAACAGCGTCCGGAAATAAATATCACCGCAGAAATACTTAAAATCAGGGAAAATTCCGTTTTACAGCTGGTTATTGAAGATAATGGTATAGGGTTTGAATTGGAATATGCTGAAACCATATTCAATAGCTTTTCCCGGTTGAATCCTAAAGACAGGTATGAAGGAACGGGGCTTGGCCTTGCGCTGTGTAAAAAGATCGTGGAACGGCATAATGGAACCATCGAAGCATGGGGCGAGCTGAATAAAGGAGCCAGTTTCACTGTTTATTTGCCAGTGAGCCAATATGGGCATATGATTTAAAACAAGTTCAATGGCCAGGAAATTTCTATTGGTAGATGATGATCTGGACGATACAGGATTATTCTGTGAGGCCCTGTACGAGATAGATCCTCATATCATCTG
>JAHEFC010000348.1 GCA_024640385.1 Sphingobacteriales bacterium | reverse complement strand
CAAAGAGCTGATCGATGCCGGCCTGATCGGGGAGATCGAGAAGATCGATTGTTGGACCAATCGCCCGGTATGGCCCCAGGGATTGCCCACTCCAAGTGGCAGTCACGAGATCCCCAAAGAACTGAACTGGGATCTCTGGCTCGGTCCTGCTAAAAAAATTGACTATCAGCCTGATTACCTTCCGTTCAACTGGAGAGGCTGGTGGGCTTTCGGTACGGGTTCTCTGGGTGATATGGCCTGCCATATCATGGACCCTGTGTTCCGTTGTGCACCTATTCTTTACCCATCTTCCGTTGAAGCCAGTGTGGCAACACTCTGGGCTAAAATGTGGGACGATACCCAGAATCCGGATTCCTGTCCTGCTTCATCCATCATCCATCTTACTTATCCCCGTACAGACGGGAAAGGCAATATTAAAGTGTCGTGGTACGATGGCGGATTACTTCCTGAAAGGCCGGATGAATTAGGTCCTGAAGAAGCATTTGGTAACTGGGACGGGGGTGTTCTGTTCCATGGATCGAAAGGCAAACTGCTGGCAGATTGCTATGGTGCCAATCCACGGTTGCTGCCAACTTCGAAGATGAAGGATAGTCTGCCTGGCGAAACCATCAAGCGTGTTCCGGAAGGGCACTATGTGCAGTGGGTGAATGCCTGCATTGACGGGTATGGAAAGGGATTTACGTCCTCTCCGTTTGAATATGCAGGTCCATTTACGGAAAGCATATTGATCGGCAACCTGGCACTCAGGGCTTTCCAGCTCAAGAATCCCAAACTGAAAGGATGGGAAGACAAGTGGCTGGGCCGCAAGAAACTGCTTTGGGATGCCAAAAATCTCAAAGTCACCAATTTTGACGATGCGAACCAGTGGGTGAAAAGGGAATATCGCGATGGGTGGAAGCTGGTTTAGAATTAACGAATTGACGAATTGACGAATTGGCGGATTAAACAGGAAAATTATCCTGAATAATTCGCCAATTCGCTAATTCGTCAATCCGCCAATTTCTATATATTTGCCGCAGAAAAAAACTCTTTATGGATAAAAGGATATCAACACTGATCTTCATCTATGTAATATACCTGGTGATCGCATTAGCAATGGTGTTTTCTACCCAGGCCCAGAAAGTGATCACTATGATCCTCTGGGGAGCCGGTGGTATTCTCATATTCTTTATATTCTTTTTCCTCTGGCTGGTAGCCAGGAAGGATTAACGGATTACCTAATTAGCGGATTGGCGGATTCTGAGGGATTTCTTCCCTGGGAATCCGCCAATTCGTTTATCTGCTCATCCCCCAATCGTTCAATAAACAGAAAATTCTGTTGAAATATCTGTCCCTTGGAGGGAGCGTTTTAACACGGGAGAGATCTGAGCTGCTTCCCGGTTTTTTCCCTGTTTGTTCAACGCCATATTAAGGCCTTTTAACGACCATACATTGTTGGGATTAAAGGAAAGGTCTTTTCGGAAACTTTCTTCCGCGTCTTTGAATTTACTTTGTTTCAGTTGAACCTGACCCAGGTATTGAAGTGGTGGCAGCAGCCAGTCTTTGGGTTCGTTATACACCATGTTTTCTTCAGCAACAGCTGCTTTTTTCAATGCGACCTCTGCTTTATCAAGTTGGCCATCCTGCTCCGCAATAATTCCCTCCAGCATCAGTTTGGCTACTATAGCTGCATCATAAGCAGTATTGAATGCACGGACCTTCAATACCGTATCCTGTTCCATGATGGCAGACATAGACGCATAATTTGCACGGGCTTCATTGATGTTACCTTTTCGTGCCTGGGCAATGCCTTTACCAAAATTGGCCAGGATCTTATAAAAATGAAGGGTGTCCGGCACATTCAGGGCAATCAGGTCGTCCCATCTTCCATATCTTACCATGGCAAAAATGGGCGTGGCGTAGATATACTGGATCATCTCATTAAAAGGCGGAGCCATAGTGAACAGATCAGCGGGGATGTCGTCATGACATTTGTTAGAACTGTTCATGGCCACTTTTGAATTCCCATTCATGATCGCGCAGGCAGCCATCATATGAGTGTTATGATATAGGTAAAGGAAGGGATTACCATCAGCTGGTTGATACAAACTGCGATATGTATCATAGCCTTTAAGTGCGCTAACATTTACATCAATGCCTTTGGAATAGTTACCGGTGCGTATATAAATATGAGAAGGCATGTGAACCATATGTGCTGCAGATGGGACGATATTTCCTAAACGGTCGGCACTTGGCAATGCCCTGCCTGGTTCCTTCGATCCCTCAACTGCATGGATATAATAATGATTGATACCCGGATGCAGTGGATCTTTTTTTAGCCCCGCCTCCAACACTTCAACGATCTCGGGGGTCCATGCTTTTGGTTCTCCATTGCCTTCATAAAGATCCCAGGGATGCATCACCATCAATGCATCAGCGTATAATGCGATCACTTCAGGATTATTTGGAATTGTTTTATATAAGCCAGCCATTGCATCGCGGTATGCGGTATTTAACTTTTCCCTGTTGGTGGCAGGATCTTCACTGTACCTGGTTAACATGGCTGCAATAAGTCCTTTTTCAACTGAAGAAACACTGGCCCCAAATTTTGCTGCATTCTGCACGGCTTTCATGGCATCGGGAGATTGGGTATATCCTAGATCATTAATGTTAGGGCCGTATGCCAGTGCTTCAGCCCAATACAGCATTGCATTCTGGCTATCGAAAGTCTGGGCTTTCAGGAAAGAAGCCAGTGCTTCGATGATATGGAATGAATAGTAAAGATTCATCCCCTGGTCGAAATAGATCTGGGCACTGCCAGCCTGGGTCTTTATTTTCCAGTGATGTTTACCCGTACCCGGCAGCAGCCCGATGCCCTGTTCTGCTATCGATCTGTCTCTCACGGGAGCACAGGTTATGACGGTGATTTTTTTCTTAGATAAATATGAATTCAGGTCTTTAGCCGTCCGGGTGTTTTTTTGCCCGCCCCAGAAAGAAAACAGGGCGATAGTACCAATCATTAGCAGGTATTTCATTGCAGGTTTTTGAGAACAGTAAAATAGCTAAAGTTTTTGTAGGAAAGAATTTTTCAGGAATGCAAAAGGGAGATGGATATTACAAACGGTTAATGGAGAATAGCGAATGACTGGCTGCAACCTGCAACCTGTAACCTACAACCTGCTTTAAAACTCAACTACCGCATAAGCCTTATTATTCACATACGGTCCTCCGGGATGATGGGCAGAGTAGTCCAGGTTGATCCAGAAAGCACCGTTTTCTTCTCGGTAATAAAGGCCGGAGAAATTTTCTTGGGGGAACAGGTCAATGATGGCAGACTGCAATCTGAGAAAGGATTTCCGGTCGCCGCAATACAACTCCGGGTATACGTGATCTTCAGTAAGTACCATTCGTGTTTTAGCCCCGATGGCATTCAATGCAGAGATCATCAGGATCGTATGGTCATCGCAATCTCCTGCCATTCCGTTTTCAATGGTTTCCATTGGTGTTGCGTAATATTCTTTTTTCTGCGGATCCTGGACGTACTTGAAATTATGATTGATGTATTTGAACAATGAAAGATACCTTACAGTAGGACCGTAAATTTTATACTCATCATCGAAATATGCCGTGGAATATTTTACTGCAAAATTCCTGACCATGGAATCCTTGAAGTTCATCTGGGATTTCATGCCTTTCACGGCTTTTTCCACTTCGGAATCAAACAGTGAAGGTTTGACAATATAGAGGTTCTTGTCTTTCTTCATCCTGTTGTCCCAGTTGCTGCTTACGAGGTTCCTGTAGTCAGTCACCATGCCGGAAACTGTATATGTATTGGAATATATATTGAAGAACATGATGAGGGCGATCATCACAAAAGAAGGGATGATCAAGGGTTTGAACAGCCAGAGTACCAAGCGGACAAATACGAGGGCGAGCAGGATCGCAAGAAACAGATCAGCATTGAAACTACCGATCATTACAGGTGGTATTACCCTGTTAATCATAGGCGCCAGCGGCACTATGCAAAGCACCGCAAGCATGTGATAGAAGAAATCTTCAAGGAGTCTGGTTTTATTATTAGTTTCCATAGCACACGTTGAAACAGGTTACAACAGCCAACAAACAATCTGACTATATAACGTTCCTTCCCTTTATAAAATTACACGTCCGTCTGAGAACCCAAAACCATGAACTATAAAAAAGACTTAATATTTATTCATAGTCATCATCCTCCTCCTTAAAGAAGAAAGTAGCTTTATAGGCTTCCTCCCATTTCGCTACAGCATCATCACTGAGCAGTTCAATGATGTCGAAAATAGGATCCGCTTTCTTCTTCCATTCCAGTACTTCTTCGTCCTGGTAGCGGGACACAAAAACACAGTGATCACTTTCCACATTGATCCTGATCAGGCTGATTGGCAAGTCCTTCTTCTCCTGGATCAGATAATAGCATCCAGGCTCCAACAACGCATACGTGTACATAACACTCTCCGGTTTTTACAATAAATAATCAGTCTGGGGTAAGTATCGAACTAATGGGATTGAGTAAGTAGCGCAGCTAAGCAGAATGGCGTTTTATCATAGGTGGATTGTAGAACGAAATTACAAATATTGCTTTTTACTGCAAGCTTCTTTG
>JAHEFC010000347.1 GCA_024640385.1 Sphingobacteriales bacterium | reverse complement strand
GTTCCAGGATACCTGCTTCATCGGTATGCAACCAAGGGGGATACCCGTCAGCGATCACCTGGTGAAATATATCAGGGAGTTATATCCTGACTTGCCGGTGAAATATGGCAAACTCGACATCACTTTTTACCGCGACGATATCAGGAAGGGCCTGCATGTACCTTTGGAAACCAGCCTTCCGTTCTCTATAGAAGGAAAGAAGATCGTGCTGATCGATGATGTGCTCTATACCGGCAGAACCATCAGGGCGGCTATGGATGCCCTGATCGATTTCGGAAGGCCGGAAAAAGTGGAATTATTGATATTGATCGACCGGAAATATAACCGGCAACTGCCGATCCAGCCCGATTATGTAGGGAAGGCCATTGATTCCATTATTACACAAAAAGTAAAAGTGGTATGGGAAAAGGAACCAAGTGTGGTATTATACTGAACCCGGAAACTAAATTTTTGACTTTTTACTTTTGACTTTTGAATTTGCAATAACTTAGCGCCCTAATGCAACTCAGTACAAAACATCTGTTGGGCATTAGAGACCTGGCTGCTCAGGATATTCAGATAATTCTAGATACAGCCACCCAATTCAAAGAAGTACTCCAGAGGCCGATCAAGAAAGTCCCCTCTCTCAGGGATGTGACTATTGTCAATCTTTTTTACGAAAATTCCACCCGCACAAGGATCTCATTTGAACTTGCTGAAAAGCGCCTGAGCGCGGATACGATCAATTTCACTTCCAGCGGCTCTTCTGTATCAAAAGGAGAGACCCTGCTGGATACGGTGAATAATATCCTTTCTATGAAAGTGGATATCGTAGTGATGCGGCACAGTGCAAGCGGAGCCCCTCATTTCCTTGCCCGCCATATTCCGGCAGTGATCGTCAATGCCGGGGACGGGATCAATGAACATCCTACCCAGGCCCTGCTGGACGCATTTTCCATTCGGGAGGCGCTAGGTACGCTGGAGGGTAAGAAAGTGGCGATCATAGGCGATATCATGCATTCCAGAGTGGCATTGAGTAATATCTACCTGCTGCAGAAAATGGGTGCTGAAGTCACTGTGGCCGGGCCACCCACGTTGATCCCGAAATATATCAAAGAGTCTTTTGGCGTCAGGGTTGAATATGATGTAAAAAAAGCCCTTCAGTGGTGCGATGTAGCCAATGTGCTCCGTATCCAGCTGGAGCGTCAGAATCAGGTTTTGTTTTCGTCTCTCCGGGAGTATAATCTTGCTTTCGGGATAACCCGCAAAATGCTGGATGACCTCGATAAAGAAGTGTTCATCATGCATCCCGGACCCATCAACAGGGGCGTGGAGATCGACAGTGATGTGGCCGACAGTAAGCAATCACTCATATTGCAACAGGTTGAAAACGGGGTGGCGGTAAGGATGGCGGTGCTTTACCTGCTGGCCGGCAAGAGAGAGGCTGAATAATTTTTCCATTATCTTCATGTCATGCAACGCATATGCCTGTTCCCCGGAACATTTGATCCCGTCACTTTAGGGCACGTGGACATCATTAAAAGAGCTATTCCTCTTTTTGATAAGATCGTTGTGGCCGTGGGTATAAATGCGGCCAAAACGCCCATGTTCAGTCCCGAACAGCGCATGCAATGGATCGAGGAGATCTTTGCCGACGAACCTGTGATCTCCGGCGCAGTCTATGAAGGACTTACCATAAAATTCTGCCAGGAAATAGGTGCCCGGTTCATATTAAGGGGTATCAGGTATGTCAGCGATTTTGAATACGAAAAAACCATTGCTGACGCCAACCGCACTATGGATCCCTCCATTGAGACCATTTTCCTCACTGGTGAGCCAAAATACACTTCTGTGGCCTCTACCATTGTACGTGATATCATCCGAAATGGAGGTGATGCCAGGCCATTTCTCCCCGAAGCTGTGATCAGGTCAATTTCCTGAAATTCTTTTTGATATAGTATAAAATATTACTAACTTAGAGTAAAATTTATACTATGCCAGTTATAAAGAAATCTCCTAAAAAAACGCCAGGTTCCGGCAGGTCAGGCGTTCAGGAGCCAAGCCCGGCATATACCAGTGATACAAAAGAGGTGTCAATCCTGAAAGTGGTGAAAGGCCCGGAGAACAAACTTACGGGTATGGAAAAAATGGAGCTGGTTGAAGATGGTATAACCAAACAGAGTCTTGAAGCTTTAAAACAACAGATGGGGTTTGATTATGATCAACTCGCCCAGGTATTGAATGTTGCCAGGGCAACACTCATCAACAAGAAAACATTTGAGAAATTCAATACTGACCTCAGTGACAAGATCATGAATCTCGCTGATATCATCTCTTACGGCTTTGAGGTTTTTGAAGATCATGAACGTTTCAAAACCTGGCTTCAAAGTCCAGTTCGCGCGTTAGGCGGCAAGAAGCCTTTTGATCTGCTCCATACCAGTTTCGGCCGCAATGAAATAAGGGATCTGCTGGGCCGTATCGATCATGGTGTTTATTCCTGATCATGGAAATATTCAGGATCACCAGAACAAAATGGGCCAATGACCTCAGCGGAGAGGGCGCCAGGTTATTTGGCGGCAGGTGGAACCGCAAGGGAACCGCTTGCCTTTATACGTCTTCATCAAGGAGTCTCGCTATTCTTGAATTTTCCGTGAATGTCAGTCTGGATGATATCCCGCGCACTTTGAGTATGGTTACGATAAGGGTTCCCGACCAGGTCCTGGAATTAGCGCAGCAAGACCTTCCGGGCAATTGGAAAGATATACCTGCTCCTGGTTCAACCCGGGATTTTGGTACAAAATTATTGCAGGAGGGTAAGCATCTGGTTATTCGGTTACCCAGTACCGTTATACCTCAGGAGTTTAATTATATCATCAACCCGGATCACAAAGACCATAAATTATGTAAAGTGGTGGCCATTGATGATCTTGTTTATGATGTCCGCATAAAACAAGAGAGGCAGAGAGTAAGAGAGTAAGAGAGGAAGAATATTAGTGAAACTCCAGTTATACTTCCTCTCTTTCTCTCTGCCGTTCAGGCTTTCTGACCAAGGAGATCTTTAATAAGCGGATAGCTGTTCTTCAGCATTTCTTTGATCCTGGATTCATTGGCCCATTCCAGCCCTGTGATCTGTTCTTCTTCCTGCGGCACCAGCGGCTGAATGCCCGGACTTTTCATACTGAACCAATGCGTTTCTTTCAGGATATGCTTTCCAAATTCATCGTATACATGATAGGTGATGGTTAAAGGCGTTCCCAGTTTGGTATCCTTTATTCCTGTTTCTTCTTCCACTTCACGCAGGGCACAATCCTCGATCTTCTCGCCTTTGTCCAGTTTACCCTTGGGAAGATCCCATTTTCCTTTCCTGAATATCATTAAGATCTCGTCATGATCATTTCGCACCAGGCCGCCGCCGGCCGTGATCAGCTGGAAATGTTTCCTGAATTCCCTGAATAACTTCTCAATATCAGAGTGAAAAAAAACACCCGCATGATGCCTGGGGTCTTTCATTTCATGTATCATAGATTTCACAGCCGGATTGGACAGCTCATCCATATACACGCCATCGTCGTGGTGCATAATGGCAGACATTTCCTCATCGAGTTCGCTGGTCAGGTAAAGTGGAGAATTGCCGAAATAAATTTTATACCTCATGGGTTGGCGGGTTTATCTTTGCCCCCACAAAGTAAAAAGAAATCACATCGCAATATGACAAATGAAAAAGCGGTTGCCGAAAAGCTACTCCAGGTGGAAGCTGTAAAACTCAGTCCGGAAAAACCTTTCACCTGGGCATCAGGCTGGAAGAGTCCGATCTATTGCGATAACCGCAAAGTGCTTGGGTTTCCCTATATCCGGGATTTCATAAAAAGTGAACTTTGTAATGTGATCTTCGAGAAATATCCGGAAGCCGACCTGCTTGCGGGGGTGGCTACTGCCGGCATCGCCTGGGGAGCCATGGCCGCAGACCAGCTGAAACTGCCCTATATCTATGTTCGTCCCAAACCCAAAGAACACGGACTGGGAAACCAGATCGAAGGTTTTTACAAACCGGGGCAGAAAACACTGATCATAGAAGACCTGATCTCAACGGGCAAAAGCAGCCTCCAGGTAGTGGATGTGGCCCGCGATGCAGGTCTGGATGTAGTGGGCATGGTATCCATCTTTACCTATGGTTTCCAGCATGCTGATGCGGCTTTTGCTGAAAAAGGGATCAGTTATACCTCACTGACCAACTATGAGAACCTGGTGGCCATTGCCCTGGAGAAGGGTTTTATTTCTCCGGAACTGGAGAATACTTTGTTAAATTGGCGCAGGGATCCGGCCAACTGGACAGGATTGCCATAAATTTATTTGAGAATTTTGCCCATGAAAAAGATACTATTCCTTTTTTTCCTGGCTGCCGGTATAGGCCTTACTGCTGCGGCTCAACAGAAAAAACCTGTCACCGTAAAGATCCAGACTCCCGGGGCCCTGTGCGACGAATGCAAGAAACGTATTGAAGAATACCTGAAATATGAAGACGGTATCACCAAAGTGGTGGTTTACCCCAAAAGCAAATACACCCAGGTAACTTACCTAGCGGACAGGACCAATATCGAAAACATCAGAACAGCCATAAATAATGCTGGTTATGATGCAGACGATACCA